>JBDRNN010000178.1:0-2315 GCA_043811145.1 Candidatus Bathyarchaeota archaeon | reverse complement strand
GCTGGAACGAAGAGTAAAAAATGACAAATCCATATGGTTCATTCCACTATCGATAAAGTTTAAATCAAAAAATATTTCAAAAATTTTCGCTAAGCAAACAGATACAAATAAAATAGGGAAAAAAGTTAAATGGTTTAAAATAAACCCCGGCCAAAATGGTTTCTACCGAGTTAAATATCCGAAAAAAATCTTAACTGAACTAACATGGTTAGTGGCGAATAAGAAACTGAGCAACTTAGATCGTTGGGGTCTTCAAAACGACCTCTTCGCACTTTGCATGTCTAGCGAAATACCTTTAAGTGAATATCTGGGCTGCATCAAGTCATACTCAAATGAAGATGACTATCTGGTAATCAAAGATATACAAGACAATCTCTACCTCCTTTATCTAATCTCTTCGAAAGAGAAGTTCTGGCAAAAAATTAGAGAACATAAAACTTTCTTTGCAAAAAATTTCTTGAGGTTAGGCTGGCAAATAGAAAAAAATGAAAAACATACAGACTCCCTTTTGAGAATCCAAACCATTATGTATCTGGGAAGATTCGGTGAAAAAAGAATCTTGGATGCCAGCAAAGAAAAATTTCAACATTTTCTTAAGCAACCAAATTCTCTACACCCTGACTTGCATGGTGTGATTTGTAGCTTGGCTGCGTGGCAAGGTGATGCTAAGACACATCAACAAATAACTCACCTCTACCGTGAAGCTCGAACTCAAGAAGAAAAAACAAGATTCTTGATCGCCTTATCCGGCTTTCGCGATACAAATCTCCTGAGAAAAACATTAGATTTCTCACTCTCTTCAGAAGTCCGTCTTCAAGACACTTTTCTACCAATCATCGCTACTTCTAACAACCCATACGGCAGAAACATCCTCTGGCCATGGATCAAGAAAAATTGGAAAAAGCTTAGAGAAAAGCACGGTGTAGGTGGGAAACCACTCTTGGGTAGAATAATCAAAAGCATCAGTGTTGTAGCTGACCGCGAAAAAGAAGAAGAAATCAAAGAATTTTTTAAAAGAAATCCCGTTTCTGGAACTGAAAGAACATTGGCCCAAACTCTGGAAAGATTAAGAATCAACTCAAATCTATTAGAAAGTATTCGACGAAATACTCTAATCAGCTAAAATATAGAACTATTGAAATTTCAGAGTGATTTTTAATGTTTTTTAAACGAATAAAGTCAGAGGGTCTGGCTCATTATGCCTATTTCGTAGGCTCTGATGGCGAAGCAGCGGTGATTGATCCTCGTCGAGACTGCGATGTTTTCTTAGATATGGCAAATATTGAAAGCCTTAAAATTAAGTACATATTCGAAACTCATAGAAATGAAGACTATGCAATAGGTTCCATTGAGTTGGCACACTTTACCCAAGCTGAGATCTTCCATGGCCCTGGTCTAGACTGGCAATATGGCACTACACTTAAGGATGAACAGGAATTCCGCATTGGCAACCTGAAAATAACCGCCCTTCACACCCCTGGTCATACTGATGAGAGCACATCGTATACTCTGCATGATCACGCGAGTGAGGAACTTGTCATGGCGTTCACAGGCGATACCCTTTTTGTAGGAGATGTGGGTCGTATCGATCTATACGGGTTGAATGAGGCTCCGAGATTGGCTGGAAACATTTATGACAGTATCTTCAAGAAGCTACTTACTTTAGGCGATGATGTCATCATTTATCCAGCCCACACTAGGGGATCAATCTGTGGTAGTAACATAAGTAAGAGGGAAGAAAGCACTATAGGAATAGAACATAAACAAAACTCCTTATTGCAAATGGATAAAATAACCTTCATCAAATACACAGTTGGAGAACACCATGAGAGACCACCATATTTCAGACAGATGGAGAAATACAATATCGAGGGTCCACCTTTGATTCAGAGGCTTCCAACTCCACCTCCCCTATCGCCTAAGGATTTCAAAGATAAAATGGATCGGGGAGCGGTTGTCCTTGACACCCGCGAGCCATCTGCTTTCAGTGGTGCACATATTAAGGACACATATAACATCTGGTTAGAAGGCTTGCCTACGTTCGCTGGTTGGGTATTACCTTATGAAAAGCCTATCTTATTGGTTTTAGAGAATACTCAATACCTTGAAAAGGCAGTTCGCTATCTAGTGCGCCTAGGTTACGATAACATAGCAGGATACCTAAGAGGCGGAGTTGAGCATCAAGGTGCAGGAATAGACGATGGGTACAACACCGGTTTCTCAGTAAAACATCTCGAGCTGATAACTGTACAGAAGTTTAAAGAGAAAATAAACCATGGAGACGCTATCCTTATTCTCGACGTTAGAAGTGAGAA
>JBDRNN010000177.1:0-2387 GCA_043811145.1 Candidatus Bathyarchaeota archaeon | reverse complement strand
TATATTTTTTTTATTTATTTGCGGATATCAACTAAAACGGGATAGTTTTTAGCTATTTTTTTGCAATATTTTTCCACAGTCTTTGCATCTGATTAACCCGCTTTCTAAAACCCCGTTAACCCATTTTCCGCATCTTTCGCAATATTTGGAAACTTGGTCATTTGAATCCTCAAAGTCAAATCTGCGACGTTGAGGACGATTAAGATTGAGACTTCTAGAATATTTCTTTTCATCATCGGGATAGGCAGGTTTTATGTTCACAGTTGTAATGTCTTGTATTCGCACGAAATCTTCAAACTCTTCCTGAGAAACAAAAGTGAAGGATTTTCCGGATCCTCCCGCTCTTGCTGTTCGCCCAACTCTGTGGAAATAAAGTAACGGATTTTTAGGGACATCATAATTCACAATACAGTCAACGTGCGGTATGTCTAACCCCCTGGCCGCGAGGTCAGTTGCAACAAGAATTCTAATTTTCTGCGCTCTAAAAGATTGCATAATCTTGTCACGTTGGTTTTGACTCAAATTGCCATGTAAAGCTCCCACTCCAGAAAATCTATCCTGAAGTTGCCAAGCTAATCGATCAACACGCATCTTTGTTGCGCAGAATACAATCACATTTGAAGGTTTTTCTTCATTTAAAATTCTAGCCAAAGAGCCCAGCTTAAATTTTCTATCGGTCATTATATATTTCTGGTCTAGTGTCTCGACAGAAAGTTCATCTGTATCTAAAAGTATTTTCACTGAATTTTTCATATATCGGTCAGATAATCGAATAATTCTTTCAGGCATGGTAGCTGAAAAAAGACTCACCTGTCTCGAGCTGGGTAGTTCACCAATAATATATTCGATGTCATCTATGAATCCCATGTCCAGCATCGTATCAGCTTCATCTAGAACCACATATTTTACTTTACTTAGCGAAATAGCTCCTCTTCTGATGAGATCTATAGTTCTGCCCGGTGTTCCTACGAGAATCTGTACACCCCTTCTTAGAATGCCAAGTTGAGTTTCAATAGACTGACCTCCGTAGACCGCCATAGCTTGAATACCCGTGTATCTTCCCATTCGTTTAATCTCATAAACAACTTGGGAGGCTAATTCTCTGGTTGGTGTAATAATTAATCCTTGAATATTTCTGTTTCCAGCTTCTACCCCTTGAAGCATTGGAATCGCATAAGCTGCAGTTTTACCGGTTCCAGTTTTAGCTTGACCTATCAAATCTTTTCCTTGCAGGAGAGGAGTTAATGTTTGCTCCTGTATTGGAAATAGTTCTATGAAACCTATAGTGTCAAGACCTTTAACAATTCTGGGATCTAGCCCTAACTCTTGGAATTTGCTCAAATGTTCTTCCTTACTCTCAGCAAAACGTGGCTTCCGTCAGACGTCATCCGCTTCGGAAAGTGAAAGTCTTTGCGTATTAGAATATTATTGCGATGCTATTAAAGGTTTGGCGCAGGTATATCGAGGTTAACCTTGTGTGACAGGAAAAATATAGTGCTTTTGAAGAAATCGTCATTCAGAAAATAGTTAGGTACGCGTAGCTGAGTTACCAGCTTACCTTTACTAGTTATGCGGAACACACAGTAATCCTTATTCAACTCCCGACATTGGATCGTTAAGGTTTTACATGTGGCCTTTTTGTTTTCTCTTGCTTCAACTATCTTTTTAAGAAAACTGTTAGGGTTAACACCGTATTTTTGAGAGATACCGATTACATAAGCGAAGATTCTCTTATCATAATATGAATGCCAGGGTCTAGGGGGACGCCCTCTTCCATCTGCTACTTTTTTCCGCATAACTCGAATCATGTACATCGACAAGTTTCTGTTTTAAAACTCGACACAATCTCTATGGTGCATATGTTTCCGTTCGACCTATATTAAACAAGCGGAAAATGAAATAAAATCGGACTCTGGAAAACCAGATAAATAACCTGTGTCAACAATTAGTCAGGATTGAGTAAGGAGTGTAAGAACTCATAAATAATAAAATTTATGAGGAGATAAAACATGGAGACCCAGAAAAACAAAACAAAAGAACGAGAACAGAGGATGCAATCTGGGCTGGCGAAAATCAAGTACAAGATAGTGGTTCTCAGCGGCAAAGGTGGTGTCGGTAAAAGTAGCGTAGCAGCAAACTTGGCAACTGCCTTAGCTTGGAAGGGTCGAGCAAACATGGTTGGAATTTTAGATGCAGATATCACCGGACCAAGTATACCCAAGATTCTTGGAGCCAGGAAGCAGCAGTTGAATGTAGGCCCACCTGGTATCTTCCCAGTCATCGGCCCGTTAGGCATAAAAATAGCATCTATGGACTTTTTGCTTCAGGCAGATGATACACCTGTAATCTGGCGTGGACCGATGAAGTCAGTTGCTATCCAACAGTTT
>JBDRNN010000176.1:0-4392 GCA_043811145.1 Candidatus Bathyarchaeota archaeon | reverse complement strand
TCCCATCGTATTTCGCCCTGGTAATCCAGTACCTCCGCCACCATTTTGGTGAGCTCTCGAATGGTAATGTCCTCACCCGTGCCAATATTTATAAATCCGTGAGGAGTAAGTTGTGAAGTGTCAACTGTCTCCATAAGAAATATGCAGGCATCGGCCATATCCTCGCTGTACATGAACTCCCGTCGGGGGCTGCCGGTGCCCCAGGCCTCTACAAAAACACCTAAGGTTGAGGCTAAGGTTGAGTGAACAAGTTTAATGCCAAAATGAGACAAGTAATCAATCAGTAACGAGTAGGCAGAAGGCAGTAGGCAGTCAGATGAAGGAGAGCTCGCAGTAGGCACTAATAAGTCGGGGAAGTTACCGAAAAGCTTTAAATGTCTAATGATCTCATCATATTTACCTTCGGTGAGGAGTTTGGCGATGTGAAATTTGAGGATTAGCGCTGGAATCACATGAGCGTTCATAGGATCATAATTATCATTTGGTCCATAGAGATTGGTAGGCATGACTGATATGAAATTAGTCCCGTACTGCTTGTTATATGCCTGGCACATCTTTATTCCAGCAATTTTGGCTATAGCGTAGGCCTCGTTCGTAGGCTCAAGGGGCCCCGAAAGGAGGTACTCTTCTTTCATAGGCTGCGGCGCAAGTCTTGGATAGATGCAAGAACTGCCCAGGAAGAGAATTTTTTTGACTCCATACTTATGGGCGGTTTTGATGACGTTAGCCTCAATGATGAGGTTATTATAGATGAAATCAGCAGGATAGGTGGTATTGGCATAAATTCCTCCGACTTTGGCTGCCGCCAGAAAAACGTATTCCGGTCTCTCACGCCGGAAAAAGTCCTCTACATCCTTCTGGATTTCAAGGTCTAGTTCTTGATGAGTTCGCAGGATAAAGTTGCTGTAGTCCTGAGATTGTAGCCTCCGCAGGATAGCAGAGCCAACCAAGCCAGTATGACCAGCGACGTAGGTTTTGGAAGATTTATCCATAACGTTAGAGATTAGAGGGTTGAGGGGCGGCTCCCCTTAACTATTTTCCAAAGACCTCGTCAAAGAAACGATCTTTATTCAGTAACTTTTGCCACTCTCTATGCCGCTTAACGCTTTCGAGTCTTCTTTTTTTAGGAAGATTTATAAATCGAATGGCTTCCACTACTTCGTTAGATAGTTTCTCTGGTCTATCTGGCTTGTTTAATTTCTCTGGTCTGTACTTTTCATCTCGATGCTTCATTTCGCGGTTCAAAAATAATGGGATCGTTTTTCTATGCTACGTGTTCTTTGAGCACTTTGCCAACTTCGTCCAGTTTTAAATCACGCTTCTGCAATCTATATCTTGTCTCCTCGATTTTTTTCATAGCTTTTTTATCATAATATCTTTCGCCACAGCTTAGGCAAACTAAAACTTCCATTGGAATAAGCAAAATATTGCTACCCCATCTGATCACCTCTTCTACTGTTTTCATTTCAATATGCAGGCTTTTACAGATCACACACTTCATTATCGTCTCCTTTCAAAGTCTATCCATAGATCCAGGCGAGGCTGATAGACTGTTATTATTATAACCTTTTCAGCATCTTCTGCATAGGCGCAAACAATGTGCAGTGGTCTTTCATCAGATGTCTTTCCATAAATAAGGCAACTCGGATAAGGTTTGTCTTCCGGATAACCCTCTATGATTTTACCGTTCAATACAGCCTCAAAAACTTCGTTCTCTTTAATCTCTCCCAACTCCTCCACTTCCATCTCTTCTCTTGCATGTTGTGAATATAAATACCTCTCCAATTTAAAACAGTTTATTATTTTTTCAATCATTTAGGAAGCCTAAAAACTTCTCCCGAGAATTTACGAATATTACAAAGCTAAATTTACATCAGTTATTCAATATCTTTCATTTATCCTTTTTCACTCCGATAAAACTCAGCCTGCGCCTCCTTCTTATTGTTTGAAAGTTTCCTGATTACATCTTGGCAGCGTCTCATTTCTTCCAGATCCTTAATGTCGGCATCAACCATAATCTTAACAAGCTCCTTAAACCTGACTTTGGGTTCCCAACCAAGTTTCTTTTTTGCTTTTGAGGCATCCCCCTGTAAGAATTCTACTTCAAGTGGTCTGAAATAGCGTTTGTCGATCTCGATGATCGCATCTCCGATGCGAAGGTTGGAGGCTGGAGGTTGGAGGTTAGAAGCTAATGACTTGATGACACCTTTTTCTTCGACACCATGGCCTCTCCATTCTAATTCGATCCCCGCATAGTTAAATGCAAGATTGAGAAACTCTCTAACGGAATGGGTTTCACCGGTTGCAATGACATAATCTTCAGGATCATCCTGTTGTAATATGAGCCACATCGCCTCTACAAAGTCTGGAGCGTAACCCCAATCTCTTTTGGCTTCGAGATTTCCTAAATATAGCTTATCCTGTAAGCTAAGTTTAATTCTTGCTAAAGCCCTTGTAATTTTTTTAGTCACGAAAGTCTCTCCCCTTCTTGGAGATTCATGGTTAAAGAGGATGCCGTTACAGGCAAACATTCCATAACCTTCCCTATAATTCCTCACCATCCAGTAAGCATAAACCTTTGCCGCTGCATAAGGACTTCTCGGCTTGAAAGGTATTTCTTCATTCTGGGGAGCCGGGGCATCTCCAAACATCTCACTGCTACTGGCTTGGTAAAATTTAGTCTTAATTCCACTTCTCCTTATTGCTTCTAACAATCGAGTGGTCCCAATAGCTGTCACATCTCCAGTGAATTCCGGCATATCAAAGCTCACCCTCACATGGCTCTGTGCAGCTAAATGATAGATTTCATCAGGTTGAATATTATAGATAAGGTTCGTCAATTGTCCTGAATCGGTTATATCTCCGTAATGGAGGAAAAGTTTTGTCTCTAAATCGTGGGGGTCTTTATAGATATGATCAATTCGATCAGTATTGAACGTGCTTGATCTCCGTATGAGGCCGTGAACTTCGTAGCCCTTTTCAAGCAAAAACTCCGCAAGGTAAGAGCCATCCTGGCCGGTGATGCCGGTGATTAAAGCGCGTTTATTCATTTTGGTTTCTCTGGCCCTTCTCGTTTTTCTGGTCTATTTGGTCTATCTGGTCTCTCTGGTCTTTTTGGTTTCTTTGGTTTCTTTGGTCCCAGTGAAATAGGCTCCCCATGGAGTAGTTTCAACACTCCCACAGGGCAGGTCGCATTTCACCCCGTTCGCTTTCGCTACAGGGCAAACGGGATAAATTTGTTTGGTTAAATGATTTAATGGCACGAATTATAGGGGCAATTTTCATGAAGTTGGGACGTGCACCGGCAACCAGTAATATTTTCATCGTCTATAGCGTTATTGCGTTGATGCGGTAATGAGTCTATCTGGTTGATCTGGTTTGTTTGGTTTATTCAGATGGTCGGTAAAGAGTTATGAAATCAACTTTTTCAAAATCAGTGTCATTAGAAGCAAGATTTTTGATGTTTAAGTCTTCCATCATCTGAAGGGTGAGCGCATCGTTAGAAAGAAAACCATATCTCTTTTTCATCCGTTGGCTTCTTATTATGGTCTCCATGTTGGGAGATACAATCTCCAGATTAAATAATGAGGCAATCTTTGAAGGAATACTTTGATGATTGACCAATTTCTTAACGATATCGGAATTTCTCTTTAAGTGCTTGACGATATCCTTTGGCTTTATCCCTGGAAGAAACCCTACAGCTTCCATTATCATCATCCTATGGATTACTTCCTGGATAATGGATATAGAAGTAGAGCCAATAATGGACCCCGCTTCTATGGATTCTAAGAAGTTTGAACAAGCTTGATTAAATCTGGATTCTTTGGAGAAGTGATAGATAAAAATATTGGCATCAATGAAGATCGAGGTTCCCTTTTCCAAATTCGAAAGAAACATGATCAGGCCTCTTCAGGAAGAAATTCTGGAGAAAGGGCAATCTCTTCTATGGTGTCTTCATCGAGACCACTAAACATACCACTCGTAGCTCTGACAACGCTTTCTCCTTTCTCAAGCCTAATCTTTAGTTTTTCATGCTCCTTTAGTTTCAAAGGAGATAAGGGTTTTAAAACCCCCTCCTCATATATGACCTCTATGCTTTTAACCATTTTTTTACCCCCTGAAATTGATGAACTGAGTTAGTGTTTAAATTTTACGTAATCTTCACGATAAAGTAAAGGCAAATCTTGGGTCTGGCTTAAGTAATTGGTTCGTCGGGTCTTTCTGGTTGATTTAGTTTATTTGGTTTGTTTTGTTTTTCTCGTTTCAGTGCAATAACGGTCACTTTCAGCACAAGGCATTCCAAGGTCTTAGGGTCGCAAGGTCTTAGGGTCGAATCTTTATTCTTGACTTTCTGGTCTGGTTGAAAAAGCATACCAGGATACCAGCAAATCA
>JBDRNN010000175.1:0-5397 GCA_043811145.1 Candidatus Bathyarchaeota archaeon | reverse complement strand
ATTCAGAATCCTTCTTCGCCTGCTCCTTGATTTCAATTGATTTACATCTAGCTTCAGCAATAGTATTTTGGTAAGTTTCCCTGTAAACTGCTTCTGCCTTTTCTTGAGCGTTCTTTCTTATTTTTTCTGCTTGTTCTTTTGCTTCATGTATAATTTTTTCAGCTTCTCTCTCCGTCTCCAAAACTGCCTTAAAAGATTCAAGCAAGGTTTACACCAAAACTGAATTAGTTTTGAATGAAAATCTTTAAGAGCTTTTCTCTTGTTTAGAGATACAAAAGATTATCTGCTATTAGCGTCATACGTATTGAATTACATCATCAAAAGGAGATTCCAAACGAAGATGATGACATGACAGGGATGCAAAAGCTCAAGGTACTTGTTTATGAAGATAATATTGACGCTGTTGTCAGATCCCTTGGGCATGCAGGCATAGTCCAGTTCATTGGTATGCAACAAAAACCTGAAGACTGGAAAGAGGGTTTATTTCCCTATAAATGTTCCACCGAAACCATAGCAAAATGTTCGGATCTTCTTTCGAGAATCGAGACCGCATGTGAAACTCTGCACATCAAACCTGAGGATTTTCCAATTCCAGAGATACCTATCACGAAGGAGCCAACGCAAAAAGTTCTAGTAACTATAGAACAGAAACTAGCAGAGTTACCTGTCGAAGAGTCTAAAATCTACGCATTGGCTTCGAGAATTGACCAAATCATTGATGATCTTGGAATTAAACCAGAACAATTTGATAGAGAGACTTCACTGACGCAGTCCGAAGAACTGGAGATAGAACACATCGAATTCGAATTGATAGAGATTGACAAAACAATCGAGACAACTGGTTTGGCAAATCACCACGTGTTGGTTGAAAGAATAGCCGCTAAACACTTTGTTGATGACCTTGATGAAATTGGTAGAAAGTTCGCAGAGCTCTCAAAATTTGTCATAGACAGCGAGAGGTATTTCGGGAAAAGACTTTTTACTCTAAAAAAAACCGTTGAAGCCATAACAGGCACAATAGAGACAGGAATCGATTTCGAAGAGATTCGCAAAGACCTCTTTACTCTGCGGGCTATGGCAAAAGAAGAGAAGCGAATAACAGAAGAAAAAGAAATGTTCGTTAGAAGCTCCAAAACTGTTTTTTTCGAGGCTTGGGTGCCAGAAAGTCTCGAAAAAGAAGCGATGGAACGTATAAAGAGTGCGTCTGATGGAAATTGGATGATATCAGACGAGGTTCCTGATCTTGACGAAAAAAATGTGCCAATAATGATTAAGGAATGCCCGAGCTATTTGCGAGCTTTTGGAAAGCTAGAATGCGCATATGGACGCCCAGGCAGCGGGGACATTGACCCTCTTAGAATTTTCGCAATAACATTTCCACTACTTTTCGGAATAATGTTTGCTGATGTTGGACAAGGCGGTATTTTCGTAATTGCTGGAATAATATTCACCATGCTTCGAAGAAAAGGAAAATTTCCTGAAGGAGGCGACATAATTCAATACCTGTTAATTAGCGGCGAAATGCTGATCTATATCGGTTTTTCAGCCATTTTCTTCGGATTTATTTTCGGCGAATTTTTTGGTCCATCTGGCGTCATTCACCCAATAACTTTAGCTCAAATTGGACCTTTCCAGATAGGGGGATTCGAACCTACGCAAGAGCCTATGAAAATGCTAAAGTTTGCTATACTAGTTGGCGCAATTCACATAAGTACAGGGCTGGTTTTGAGGTTTCTAAATGAACTTCGACACAAACACTACAAGCTTGCTCCAATACCAATCTGTTGGATATGGCTAATTTTCGGCGGTTTGTTCATGTGGTCATACTGGGGAGGTATATCAAACATTTCTTTGTGGTTTGCTGAAGGCATCCTTATGCTGGGAGGGCTCGTGATTTTGCCGCTAATGCTTATTTTTGTTTTCGCAGCTGTCGCCGAAGGTTTTATGGTTGGCGTAGGTTTTACTGTAGAGGTGTTTGCTGAAACATTAAGCCATTCTATGTCCTACAGCCGACTAATGGCATTAGGTCTTGTACACAGTGCCATGAATTATTTGTTCTTGGTATTGGGTGGGGTGGAGCATGGCGTTTTTCCGTTGCAGAGCATTCCTATAATAGCTATAGGAACTATTCTTGTGCTAGTTATCGAGGGGCTCGTAGTTTTTGTGCACACTCTGCGGCTTCACTGGGTTGAATGGTTTTCAACATTCCACTCTGGCGAGGGAATTCCTTTTAAGCCATTCGAATCTACTTAATAGAAAAGAGGGGGATTATTATTGGATCCTAGTCTCATAAGCCTCATTGGTTTAGCAATATCGATTGGGATACCTATTCTATCGGCTGCTGTCTCGATCATAATCTGCGGAACTGCATTAGCGGGAGTTGGAACAGAAAAACCAGAACTGCTCAGTAGGCTGATCATAACAGTGGTTTTGGGTGAAGCGCTGGCTATCTATGGATTGCTTATTGCTTTTATGCTCTTGGGAAAGTTACCCAATATCACGACTATGGAAGCTGCAAACAAGGCTCTCATTTCAGGGATAATAATTTCTGTTGCAACAGTTTCCGCTGGCGTCGGTATCAGTTACAGTGGGTCGTCGTTGATAGCTGCAACAGCTGAAAGACCTGAAACGTTTTCTTCCAATGTGATAGGGGTTGTCTTGTCCGAGGCCCTCGCTATTTATGGGCTATTGATATCATTCATGATTATCGGTCAGATATAGGATGATTGTCTACCTATTGGAAGTAATCCCGTGAAAGAGCAGTTGAAGTATTATAGGCTTTACGAAAGAATCATGAAAATGGACCTTGAGCATTCAGTAGTTGAAACTTTTGAGTTTCAAAGTTTTTCTGAAAGTTATCCCCACATAGCAGAGTCGATCAGATTAAAAAGAAAAATAGAAAGACTGACCAACATATTGAAATCTGAGAAGAATAAAGGGTCAGAATTCAAGATAAAAAGAGAAATAACCGTAACTAAGTCGAAATTGAGAAAAAATAACTTGCTTAAACGCTTACATGGTGAAAGCAAAAAAGAAGCCGTTTTCCACAGAAAATTCAAACGTAACCGCTCGAAAATGGGTTATTCATTGCTCATGAAGAAATTCCGGACCATTTTAGGTCGACCAATCAGAAATTTCCAGAGGAAGCTCGGAAGGTCTATGCACAAAAATCTTCCTCCTTCTCTCTTTAACTTAAGGGAGCTGGATGTTACAGAGAAAGGTTTAGCGCTTAGGGAGTGGCTTGAAGAAAAACGTAATGACCTTCGATAACACTTTTCAACTCATCTTTGAAGTATTAGCAACTTCTTCACTCTATCTGGGGCAATTCGGGCTTCAGATCCTCGTATAATGGCTCTTAGATTTTTTACTTCAAACCATTTCAGGTTCAAGAAAGCTAAAAGTAATCCAATGTTGAAGAAGGGCGTGTACCTCTTTATTATTCTTAAATTAGTTTTTATCAGCCCTCTGTCAAGAATCGTCTCAAGTGCTGTTAGAGAGGTTACGTGTGACTCAAGTTCTGTAAAGATATACCTGTGATCTCTTGCCCTAGCACGTTTAGCCGATTCAACCAAAGAATCAATGGTCGACTGCATATCCAAACAGCTCATGGCTTCTTCTAACTCTTTTTCGCCGAACACCTCTGATACTGGAAGAATGTATTGTTTTATCTGATTCTTGCTGATTCCAGTTGCTTTGCATCGTAGAACAGTTTTTACGTTAACAGAGTCTATCTCTAATCCAATAGTTGTCCTTACAATCTTCTTGTCCAAACCCCAGAACTTTCCGGTAGCCCTCCAAATCTTATGGTAAACATGTCTGTCAAGGGCAATTTCAAGAAGATAGAAAATGTTCTCTTTCAGGTAAACCTCAAATGCTTTTTCCAGCACAGGTCCATATTCCATGTCTGAGAGAGAATCAATTATATCAGCGATATTTTCAGAATTCTCCAAAGTCTTTTTACATCTATCCTCGCTGAGTCTTCCTGCAGGAATAATATAGTACATGGATTCTTCCACAGAAAGGTTAGCTTCTTTAGCCCTGAGCAATGTTTTCACGCAATTAGCTTCAAACTTCATCAATAAGGCAGAGAGCAGCAGACGAACATCTTTAGGAGATAATTCTATTATCTCTTCACAGGTTTTTATGAAGTTCTTTAGAAGAGCCTGCTCCAGAGAAATAGAGCTAAGCCCTTTTGTGTTAAGTTCAGAGATTTCTGGTCTATAGGACGTTTTTTCTAGCTCTGAAGAGATATGATGGAGACTCATTCCAACTAAGTTAGTTATTTTCTTTGGTTCCATGAGCTTGAGTTTCTCAATCGTAATCCTTGGCATTAACTGTTTGTATTTCCATGCGCACATCAGCAGACCGTCCTCTTTTCACCATGCTTCAGTGCCCGTTCTTTTCGTTTCCTTTGCAGAACTCTTACTCTAATAGCATCCTGTCTTTCAGTCTCTTCAAGAATCAATTCGATATACCTGATGGTAGCATCTAGTTCTGGCAAAATCTTAAACTGAAGCCGATTCATCTGCCTCTTCTTTACGGCAATAATATCAAGCAATATTTTCACAGACTCCTCTATTTTAGCAAGCTTAACTATGTCCTGGAGTGCATCCTTGATTTTTGAGGAAGATTCATCTAAACTAGCTGGAGTATCTAATGGATTAAATCGTGGTCCAGAAATTCGATTTTCTTCAACAAGTTGAAAAACAGGAAACAGTAGTCCTAGTACTCCTTTCTTTGTTTCTTCGGAAATCTTGAAGTCAATCGGTTGAGCAACCAGTGAAGCTTCCTCAATTCTTTTCGAACCAGAGATCATCTCGGCTTCGACAAAAAGAGTATATGCTTCTCTTAGTGCAGCATACATTTTATCTCGTAAAGGAGAACGTTTTTTTACTAGCGCAAAAAGGGTGAGAGTCAACGCGTCAACTTCTTTTTTTAGGATGTCAACGATTCCATCAGCCATTGACTTCCGATGTTTAAGTCTCAAGAGTTCTAAACGTGTGGGGTGCACACTGGCAAGATCAACTGACACAGCTAGCTGTTCACATCCTTAATCCGGTGCTTAGGATGATATTTCTCTATTATAGATGGGTCAATCCTCGAAAACTCGGATTCGGGAAGCTCCGATAATAGTTCCCAGCCAACATCAAGGGTCGCTTTTATTTCTCTGTTTTCTTCAGTCCCTTGTCTTATGAATTCTTTTTCAAACCGATCGGCAAAAAGCAAATAGAGTTTTTCAACATCAGTCAACGCTGCTTCTCCAGAAACCAAAGCGGTTTCTCGGATAACCTTTCCCTCAGCATATGCATAATACATCTGGTCAGACAACTGCTTATGATCCTCCCGGGTCTTTCCATTCCCGATTCCTTTGTCCATAAGTCGAGAAAGCGAAGGCAG
>JBDRNN010000174.1:0-4010 GCA_043811145.1 Candidatus Bathyarchaeota archaeon | reverse complement strand
GTTAAGCTTATTACAATCCAAATTATAACAGTCATAAACCAATGGTTTAACGTAACTAAGATACTTACTATAAATCAGCCTCAAATAACACATTAAGATAATAGATTTTATACCATATTTCTAGTATCCGTGGAAAAGCTGTTATTTCGTCAAGGTCTATTAAATATTAATTAAAAATCTTGCCAAGATATTTTTGAGTTCGTTAATTATCTCATCTAAAGAAGGCAATGGTTCAGAACTCAATCTGGTTAAACCTTGTTCAAGATATGGTTCTAGAGTTGCTACAATATCTTCGGGAAAGAATTGATCAACTCCGGTAAACTCGACATCTTTGGCTAAACATTTCTTATGAAATAATTCCTTAGCTTTCTCTATGTCCGTTTTATTTTCTTTAACTAGCCTCCATACATCATAATAATCTCGAATTTTTCCACGTTCAAGTATTGCGCGCATTTTTTCAGCTAGTATATTTTCTTTTGTGTAGGATAGAATATCAAAAACAGGATAATCATATGTAGATTGCACGGATATTTTGCTAACAGAACCTATGAAGCTCTCGGTTGAAACCTCAATTTTAACAGTGTTTTTTGAAATGGGACCAGTATATTGAACTCTTGCACGCAGAAACTCATCATTCATAAAAGGATCTTTTTTGAAATCCAATGTTAGACCGCCACTTATACTTTCAACAAGGGAGGGCAATTCATTGGTTAGTTTTGTGGAGACCTCTTTTAGAGCTATATCTTCATTTATCGTAAAGTCAAGGTCCTCGGATAGCCTCCAATCAAGCGGGAAATGTACTTTTGATAGAGCAGTCCCTCCTTTGAAAATTATTTTATCTGATAAAGTGCTTTTTGAAATTCCAATCAAAATCCATCCTAAGGCATAGTCCTTCTCAACAAGATCTAAAGCTAACTTTCTTTCTCGTGCCAATCCTCGTAGTTCTTGTTCAGAAATCATATCATCCACTTTCTTGGATCAATTGCCACATTTACATTGAGCTTCCATTTTTCATTTATTTTACCCTTCTTCAGTCCTTTTGGATCTAGTTTAGAATATCCTTTGGATAGAGGTATATTTTCTAGCAATGAGAAATACTCGGAGAATTCAAACAGGTCCAGTAAATAGCCTAGCCTTTTTATCACGGTCTTATTTCCCATTTCCAGTGCCATTTTTGTTATTTTTAAAAAATCTAACTCACCATGTTCAAAATAGATGGCTTTTGAAACTTCTTCTATCCCTCCACAATGCTCGGGATGATCTAAACAATCTATGATGGTCTTCTCTGGTGTTGAGATATTTACACTATACTTGTCAATGTTTATTGAAGTGAAACCGAACATTTTTTTCTTGTTTAATGTGACGAAAATGAATTTATTGTCTAATATTTTTTTCATGTTTCTTGGTTTTGTTGTAGATATGTATACAGACGGCGGCGTCTGTTCTGTGAATCCGTAATAATTCAAAGCACTCCAGTGGCTGATGTAATAAGGCTCCACAAGATGTGAACCTATTACGAAACTATGTACAGTGAAGCGATTAGCTCCAAGCTCCCCCGCATCTAGTGGAGCAATAAGATAAACTCCTTTCTTAAGCCTTAGAATCCAGTTCTTTTTAACGAGACGATACAAGATATCTTTAGGATTGTCGATATATTTCTTGATATCCTCAATAGAAAAAACACCCTTACCCCTATAGCTAAGGTCGGATAATATTCTAGCCTCTCTTTCTGAGAGCGCCTTCCTATATTTGTTTATGGATTCTCTATCACTCATACGAGTTCTGATAAAATAATATAGGTAGAGATTTAAATAGATTTCCGAAAGTAACAAAACATTGATTATAACTCACTAACATTCAAAGTTTCATCGACAAAATATATTTTCAGATCTAATTGTTTCATCGAAGGAAGAATACTTTTCACCAAACTCATATGACCAAGATCATTAGGCAAAACTATTCCAGACTCTGATCCACCTTCTTGATTTAATGCTTGAATTGCTTTCAAAATAGCTTTAACAACATAATCAAATTCCTGGCCCGAATGAACCTCTTTTCCATAACGTTTCGTTCCTGGTTTTGAGCTTGCTGGCCTTTGGCCTCAACAAAGAGCTTCCCTCCACCTTTTTCCGTTACAAGGTCATATCCATGTTGAGAGGCGATGCCAAAAATGCGTTTCCACGCCAACCCAAAAGGCATTCTTCTCATTTCTACACACCTAAATATACAATATTGTTAACTATGGTGTACAATAACAAGACGATAATTAAATCTTTTGAAAACACAACCAACAAACCTAGAAAATAGGTAAGATGCCGGAAATTGCCTAACAATCATGAAATAAGGATTAAAACCATTTACTGGCATTTAGCAACACGCTGGTGCACGGACAGGTTTCAAGGAACGGTTATAGTTTGAAGTATGTGGATGGTTTTTTCGTTTTCCGCTTCTCTAAGTATTTTAGCTTTATCGACTTGTGTATATCTTAGTATAGCAATTATGTCGTTTTTGTCTTTAGCTGATTTCTCTGGGTCTTGTGTTGCTTTGATCATACGCAGTTTTGCCAGAATGAGGTTTTCAGGTGTCTGGATGTAGGTCGGTTTTTCCAGTATGGTACAAGGCTTCTTGTCTAAAGGCCCTTGGAGTAGAATTAGGTCTACTGTGTATGGAGTCTGAGCATCGTGTAGGGATATGATGTTATATCCTGATGATTTTGCCTGTTTAAACAACCTATCTTCCGCGTTGAGACCTGCTTCAGTGAGAGCTTGAACGAGTATATTTGTGTCTGGTTCTGAGATGGCGAGTATGATATCGATATCCATTGTGGTTCTGGGAGTTCCGTAGTAACTGGCTGCGAGTGCACCGGTGAACATGTAGTCTTGTTGTGTATTGTTTAGGGCGTCGATTAGTCTTTTAACCAAGCCTTGGAAGGTGTCCAGTTAGGTTCTCCTCGCCTGGATTCTTTCCCGTAGTATTACTAAGGTTTCTTGTTCTGTGATGTTTTTGGTTTTAGCCTTGATCCCGTCGATGCAGATTCTGGTTACTGTTTCGCTCATCTCGGTCATGATTCTTGCTTTCTCTTCGGGGCTTAGTTTAGAGGCGTCCAAGGCTTCAAGTATTGTCATGCTCTATGGATGTTTTAAGTATTATTGATTGAGTTATGGGGAATATTCACTTATTTCTCATAAATTGAGACAGATCCTCCAAATAAACAACATGAATCAATTAGCCTGCGCGTTGTATGAAACCTGTTTAAATCCTTATTAAATGTGCAGAGCAGGCTGCTCCGATTCAGATGACTGCAGGACCCAAGAAAAACCACCCACCTTCTAAGGATTGTCACCGTTTCAAAAGAGGTCCATGCAGTCAACCTGAACAAGGAGAAAATGAAAAATGATTAGTAAGAACCAATCAAAGATATTTGCAGCAGTTACCTTAGCGTTCCTTCTCGCCTCTCTCGGATTCAGTGGAGTAATCCTTGTACCAGTAACTGAAGGAGCAACCGCACAGGTCTACTTCTCAGCCGCCAGCTTTGGCAGCAGCGGATACGCCGTGGATGAAACAGCCACCATCAACGCTAAAGTCAAATGGGAAGGACTCACAGCCAACGTAACTGTCAGCATACAACTATGGAATACAACAGACCACGTCGAGACTCTGGAGAGCTACACAGTACCCTACAACGTCTCAGGCACATTAACACCAACCGGATCCAATACCCGCACCTATACACCAGCCACCGAACTCACCGAAGAAGTAGGAACCACTACATACACGCTGAAAATGTTCAGCGGAGGCCTGCTCGTAGACAGTGACCCCATAACCCTCGTTGTAGCAAGCAGTCAACTTACAATGAGCGTCACATGGCAGGACCAGAACAATGATCGTGTCGTGGAGCCTAATGAACTCGTAACCTTCACAGGCTACATCAACTGGGCGTTTGTGGAGACTACAGAAGCACACAGCCTGTACGTGAACTACGGAGACGGTGATCAGCTGCTAAGCAGCAT
>JBDRNN010000173.1:0-3445 GCA_043811145.1 Candidatus Bathyarchaeota archaeon | reverse complement strand
ATGTAGGGAATCATTCCCTTCTTGAATTCCGCCGAACTGGTGAGATAAATCTTAATGGCTAACTCGTTTCCTTGGGTGTCTTTTCCCCAGTAGACTCGCGCCTCTTTTCCCGCGCTTACAACTCCATGAATCTCATCGATGGCTCCTTTGTTCATGAAACTGTATATGGTCATGAGCGTGGAACGGTCAAAAACCTCTTCTATAACCTGGTAATCTTCGCTTCTCTTATTCTTCATCAACGACTCGATTTCATAAGCTTTTTGCTTCCGACTAAGTCGCTTATCCACTTTATCTCTAAAAGACACAACAGACCTTCCTACAAAGCAGTCATTGGCGTTTCCTATTTAGGTTTCTCTGCAACAGTAAGTACCTGAAAGCCTTTGAAGAATCCCTATTAGGGCGGCTACAAACTATTTTCTGGACTGCTTCAATACAGGTGACAAAAGAAATGAAGTTTGTTAAGCTAGATAACAAAGGGTGGCTGGAGAGGCAAGGTTACTCTAAAAAAATTTTGCTTACCGAAGAAGACCTGAAATCGAAGGGAAACATTGTCCAGATAGTCAAGAACGAAGCGCACACAGAAATAAAACCCCACTATCATAAACAGATGATAGAGATCTATCATATTTTGAAGGGAAACGCTCTTGTTTTCTGTGGAGACACAAAAGTTAGAGCCCAACCCGGAGACACGTTACTTTGTGAGCCCAAAGAAGTTCACGGCTTAGTCAACGATACAGACGAGGATTTCCAGTTTGTGGTCTTCAAAACCAACGCAAACGATGAAGACATGTACTGGCTATAGATGCTAGTAGCTTTCCTACATTTTGACGATCTGGGCATGGGGGACGCCGCAGATGTTTAGAACTGCATCAGGATGAACCAGACCCTGTTCTATGGCCTTGTTTACGATGTTAGGTCCAACCATGTTCACGACTGTGGATTCTTTCATAAGCTCAACAGCGTCTTCCACAGGCATCTTTGTGCCCTTATAGAATTCTTTGCCAACATTGAAAACTATTTTTCCATCCCTTAGAATCTGGCCTAGCAGTTCCTCATCACAAGCTGCAAGAAGCACATGCTCTCCGCATTTGCTCAGCTTGGCGTAGACTTCCAAGGTTAAGAACTCTACACCGTTGATATGGATGATCTTGCGCCGCAGGCTTCGCAAACCAGAAACAGGAAGCGTTTATCTTTAACGATTTTTGTGTCTGGGCGAGTGCAAACTGGACAAACGACAAACTCTTTGATGTATCTCTGGATGAGCCTCTCAAATGTGTCGTACCCAAATTTTCCTTGGAAGATAGCTCGGTTTCTCTGCATGGTTGCAGCCGTAGCCATTTCTCCTGAAAAGAACTTGAGCACATGATGGGGGTCACGGTTAAGGGCGTCACATATCTCTTTAAAATTGGATAGAATAGTACGCATGCCATTGATGAAACTTCGAGGCTCTGGAACCTCGAATCGTTTGTGCTCACCTACATCGGAAGGAAGCTGCGATTGAGCACGTTCAAGTAATTCTCTGTAGTTCATCCCTAACGCCTACATTACAGGAGTTTTGCCCGCAATAAAAGCCCTTCTCTTTTTTCAACAGAAAATATGCTGTTCTTTTCTGGGTTCACCACAACGTATATCTGGATTGCAGAGTCTGATTCTAATGAAGTCGGGGGAGAGCAATGGGATTTTTCGACAGTGTTGTCTATGTTTTCTCGAAGATTGCCTTCAGATTCGAGTTTTTATTTCCTCGGTTCATTGGCTATTTTGTAGGTCAAAAGTTGAAGAACTACAAGGAGAAGGGCTGGATTGAAGACTATAAAGTGAAAGCCAAGAGAAAAGGAAAATACCATTACTTCTTTGAAGTGGACCTGTTTCTGAAAATTGAGAAGGGAGGTGAATTACCATGGTTGAAGAAAAGAAAGGACATGTAAAAGTCACTTTGGATGTTGAAATAAACGCTGCTCTGATGGATATGCTCAAAGAAGGCATGGAAAACATGCCTCATATGGTTCAGATGATGACAGAACAGATGAAGAAGAAAGAATAAAAAACTAGACTCAAAGTTTGCTGAACGGAAAACTCTTTGAAGACGTTAAAGTAGGGTACCTCGTAAAAATCTGAAAAACGCCAAGACCATAGGCATGAGGATGTCTTTCTTTTTTTGGGTGGCATTGCTAAAAACAGAAAATCTTTAAATCTTAACTTGATAAACGGGTATTGCAACAATTTACGGGGGCCCGTAGCTCAGTTTGGTTAGAGCGCCAGACTCATAATCTGGTGGTCGCCGGTTCAAGTCCGGCCGGGCCCACCAAAAATTGAGCGATAATCGGTTGTTTTGGTTTATGGCATTAAGCACACATTTTTCTAGGTGTTACTCTGCGAGTTTAAAGATAAATTTAAATGGTGTACCAGATTAAACAACAGGATTTATGGGATTTCTTATGGATAGGAAAATCGTAACCGCTGCAATCTTGGTTATCATAATTGTGCTTGCTTTGTTTGGTTTGAATGCACTACTGAGTAATACAAACGAGAACAACAGTGGAATGGATAATGGTGTGAAAGAAATGTTTTCTGTTGATACCACTGGAGGTCAATTTTCTATTTTACAGGATAGTGTTGAGGTTAATGTTTATTCAGGGTCAGTTGCTGAACAGGTGAATATAACAGTGGAACAGATCAATAATCCTGTTGCAGATTCTTCTCTTTACATGTTTTCTTGCTTTGAGTTTGGACCTGATGGTCTTACCTTCGAAAAAACCATTGATGTCATCATCAATTACAACGTCAATGATTTACCGGAAGGCGTTAAGGAATCAGACATCAAAATCTATGTGCTAACTAATGGCGTCTGGGAGCCAATTGATGGCAGTTTTGCTAATCAAGCCATGCATTATGCAGTTGCTAAGGTTTCACATTTTTCGAAAATGGCAGGTGGCGGTCCTGCACCATCTAGCGAGAATACCAGCACAAATGTGGAGAATGAATCAGATGAAAATGAAACGATGTCCCAGTACTGGTTTAAAGCAAACTTGGAGTTTTATAGCCATAAAGACGTGAGACTAAATGAACGGGATGATGATGATATGTATGGTGCTGGGGTTAGTGCATATTGGGATCCTGTTCCGTATGTTCAGTATTATCAAGTAAAGTTTGTTTTTAATGGCAACCCACCAGAAGAGTATGGGTTGTCTTGTGAGTATCGAGATCAGGATAAATCGTATTGTTCAAAAAGCCTTCCATACATGAAAGAAGGGTATATTTTCAATCTTAACGGCGACCCAGAATTAGAAGGCTTTCTTGGCCTCTTGACAAGTGGAGAGGCTACAGCAACAAAGTATGACCCAGAAACTGGCGAAACGACAAAAATAGTGTATGCACACATTTTCCCCGAAGGGAAACATGGTTTCAACGTTTTCGGGGTTTATGATGAGGTACTTGACGCTGAAGG
>JBDRNN010000172.1:0-2880 GCA_043811145.1 Candidatus Bathyarchaeota archaeon | reverse complement strand
AGATGCAAACGAGGTTATTGCAATATTTTTTGGAAAATCGAACTAGGATTTTCAATCAGGCGGGTTTGGCTCGTTTTCTTAATTGCTCACCCTCAACAATTTCACGACTGCTTGAGCCGTTTATTAAAGAGGGTTTAGTAGTTTTTGAACAAATATCTGGACAGATGAAGATCATAGCATTGAATACCGAGTCCGACAAGGTCAAAATATTAATAGAATTTTACGAGAAGATCAAGAGCTTGTAAAATCCACATTTTATACACCTATTTTTCCCGACCTTACTGTGAAGGTTTACAATAAGTTAAAAACGAAGAGTTGCTATAACTAAAAAAGAGGTTACAACAATGCTAATGATAGTTGGGGAACCGGTAAAAAGGTGGCATTGTGAATACAGCGCCTGTAAGGCTCTATGTTGCAAACTTAAGAGAGAATTAACCCTGTCGGATATTAAGAAAATAACAGAGGTAACTGGAAAAAAGACAAGTGAATTTGTTACAGTAGCTACGAACCATAAAGGAGTGGTACCTTTCACCCTAAAAAAGACAAAAGGCAAATGTGTTTTCTTGGGCAAGGACTATAAATGTCAAATTCATAAGTCAGATGCTAAACCTACTCTCTGCCAAATTTATCCGTTTCTTCTCCAAAAGATACTCTATGGAGACGAGCCTATAATGGTTATCAAACCCGCTGAAGATTGCTCGGGTATTGGAAAAGGACCTAAATTTGATGAAAAAACCTTAAAAAAAATTGCTGAAAATGCCCAGGCATATATTACTGAGGTTCGAAAGATTGTTCGATTAAAACAACAGGGGTTAGGGGCAGAAGATATTCTAAAAAAGCATGCCAAGTAGACTACGGTTAACAGTCCTTTTTGGAGCATTTTTTTATTAAGGTTAAAATCAAATTAAAAGTACCAATGAGCTTACGGTGTTTTACTTGAAAAGTGAAAACCCCAAGTGCCATGATGACCAATGCGTATGTAAGGGTTCAGGAAACCTTCGATGGGCAGTAGACCTTAATCGATGGCGACATCAACTACTTTGTGATCAAGGAGGACTAATTTTCATGGAAGTTGAGGATGAAATTGAGGTCTATGATTATGTTGGAGATACATTTGGATTAAAGGGAAACCCTGTGAGAAATGCCCCTCCCACACCAAGTTTGGAAGACTACATCAGATGTACGCGATGCAATAGGCTTATCTTAAAAAGTGGTCACTATCAAAAATTCTGTCCTATGTGTACCAAACTAAGTCGTGCAACTTATAAAAGAGAATGGATCAGAAAGAAACGAGAAGAATTAAAAAACAAATAGAAAAGTCTCTGACGTTTTATCCTAGGTTCAGTTGTCGTATGCTGATGTGAATATCTTGAAAACATATGGTGCTCAGACCGGGGGATTTAGGAAAATTTAAATTTTTGTGCCTCACCAAGGTTGTTGGGCGGCGATAGCCAAGCTAGGTCAAAGGCGGGAGACTCAAGATCTCCTCCTGTAGAGGTTCGCCGGTTCAAATCCGGCTCGCCATCCTTTCAGAATGTCTGAAGGACGAGAAGCACCATCACACTATGCCGCCCTCAAAACAACAAATTACAGTTCGCCTTTTCACATTTACCACAACCTGTCTACATTATTATGCGCAAACAAAAACCTAACCTTCCACTTCTGTTTTAAATAGATTCCTCCCCATCGCGGGTTGCTTACATTCAGAGGGTAAGACTTTATAATTTTAGGCTCACCATTTATCCACAACGAATCTTTCTGGTTCGAATGAACATGAGCTCCTTTGGTTTTGTTTCCAAGTCGAAGTACCTTAAATTTGTTGAAGAAAAGCAAGAGCTGGAGAGAAAAGTCGAATCCCTGCAAAGAGAACTTGATAGCACAATTTTAGAGAGAGATAAAGCGATAAAAAAAGCGGGTGAAGCTTCTTTAAAGAACAAAGAACTGGAGCGCAAGCTCATGCCTTACAAGACTGAAAACAGTGAGCTAATAACAAAAATCGATAGGCTGGTTGAGGAGAGAGAACTCTTCCAGAAACAAGTTCAGGAGCTAACCATGCATATCAAACGCCATAAAAAAGACCTTGTTTAACACTGCAGAAGTCTTGGACAAGGGACATTTAACAAGGTTCTTAAATTAAGGACATATCCTGCATCAGTCACGGTCACTTTCTGTCTTTTTAACAAAATTGATAACAACATCCTGTATCCTAATACAGGGGATGTTTAACTTTTGACAATATTTCGCTATCTCCGTATCTGCTGTAATCAAACTTATGGTTCCGTTTTCTTTTCGCAGAAAAACAACTATGTCAGGATCACATATGCTGTTTCGAGAGTCCTCATTACCAAGCATAAGTTTTGTAACAGTTTCACAGCCTATTCCATTATCCCTCAGCTCTTTTGCAAGCCCTAAAATCATCGCACCCATCATATACTTCATGATAATCTAACACCTTTCTTCTTAATGTGAATAGATTAACAGGATTATTAGCAATTAGATAAAAGTTGAATGGGTTAAGGATAAGTGGAGATTCACAGCACCGTCCTTTTCCGCCCCCTTACGGAGAGCAGTATTTGACGGCGCTTTTAGGATTCACTTCCGAGATCTGACGGGATCGGGTCTTACCCTATAAGCTAGGGCCGTGGATCTCCAATGTTCAAAAAGAACCCCTGGAAAATAAAAACTTTGCCCTAAAAAATCGAGCATCGAAGAATTACCTAATTAAACAATGGAAAAGGTTTATAACACACGTTCATATTCTTTTCTTAACTTCAGCTATACTTCATGAAATATGGTGTATGTTTTGTCACTTATAGGTCAAGGACTGCTAGGAGATCAGGGGGGCATCATCAGTTATGCCTTGCAGGGTTTATTCTTCGG
>JBDRNN010000171.1:0-3446 GCA_043811145.1 Candidatus Bathyarchaeota archaeon | reverse complement strand
CCCAAAGTGCCTTGTTCAAATTGAAACTCTTTCGCTCTTTTGGCCTTCAAATACTGAGAGATTGCCGGTTCATTTATCTCCATAATTTTTGCGATATCCTTTTGTTTCATACCTGTCTCAAGAAAGGCTTTTGCAAACTCCCTTCGTAACGCAGGCAGAACGTACCATACTTCGATTTCTTGCGGTGTATGCCTCATATTAATCAACTCCCACTGTTTCCCTTGTCGTTTAACTATTGTTAACTGATATTTAAAACTTTCTAAAAACCACCAAACAACAAAAATCATTTAAAAACCACACCCAAAAGAAAGCTTTAAATAAGACGTGTGCTATTCTCAAGTAACAACAAGGGGATATTAACAATGAGTGGCAAACAGTTTAATATTTTAGCAGTCATTTTCATCGTAAGCGTGCTAGCCACACTAGTGTTTTCTTCAACACCTGGCTATGCATACGAAGAGAATCTATTGGTTAATTCTCTCAGTGATGAAATCAGCGCGTGTTCTTGTGGTTTAACTACAAATGTAATAACAGTGACAAACATTGGTTCAATTACTAGCAGCTACTTGTTAACTCTAACCGGTCCAGCAGAAAAATTCATCACGTTGAGCGAAGACATGTTCATACTCAAACCTGGTGAACGAAAAGAAGTTCTTGAATATGTAAAAATTGGATGTAGCGAAAGAGGCATGTTTGAACTAACCACTAAAGTTGAAACAATATTGGGAAATAAGCAAGAGGTTCATCAAACATTCAATGTAGAAAACTGCCCCAACGTTCAAATATCTACTCTAACACCCGAACAACAAGTATGTCCTGGATCAACCTCAAAATTTGAGTTTAATATACAAAACACGGGCGGCTATGATGAAGAATATGAAATCAGCATGACTCCGTTCTCAGAATACATCACACTAAGCCAGAACATTATAAGCATAAAAGCGGGAGAGGAAGAAAGCATCTTCGCATTCATAAACCCAGACAACAGTTTCTCAGGGGAAGTAAACATTGATTTTAGCGCAAAAGCAAGGAACAGTCAAATACTAGGAACAGTTCCCATAAAACTCATTGTAAACCCTTGTTTCGACTATCTTGTTGGATTTGATAATCAGTACAGTGTATGCAAAAATATATACTATGAGTTTCCAATTAAAGTGAAGAACGACGCAGATGTTGTCAATGCATATGACATCAATCTTGAAAGTAAAAATAAATGGATTACCACACAAGACGCTGGACTTCTCATATTTCCCGAAGACATTGGAGAAAGCAAAGTCATAATCTCACCAGGAAACACCAAAGCAGGATTATACGATTTCACACTTGAAGTGAAAAGTGAAAGAGGCAACATTGAACACTATGCTGATGCTCAAGTAGAAGTTCAAGAATGCTATAAAGTCGCACTCACATCTAATATACCTGAACTAGTTAGTGGAGAAAGTAATACTGCATCCGTCTCCATTACAAATCTTGGAACTCAGAATGATACGTTCTACATATACGCAGACGGCACAGAGTGGATGACATTTTCCTCAGAAGAGATCTCTCTTTTACCTGGAGAAACTAAAGAGATTCAGACAACATTGGACATTCCTTTAGATGCTCCAAAAAAACTAGATGTTAGACTCTTAGCAATATCATACAACTACAACTTTTCAAACAGCTACAAAGACATCACACTGAAAATTATTCCTCAAGAAAAAGCATATGCGCTAGACATACTTGCAGAAGATCTAAGAACAAACTATGAGTCTTCAACAGAAATCGTGAAAATCTCACATCCTGGATTAATTGGTTCAGAATATGCGTTCAGCATTGAAGGCCCAGAATGGGTTTGGTTAAACGAAACCTCTTTGTTTCTAGAAGCAGAATCAAAATCACAAATAAACCTCGTTATTGCCCCAAACAACTCAACTGAAGAAGGCACATATCCTGTTACTATATATGCGGCAGTTGACAGAGTGCCTGACTTGACCTATGCCAGAAACTTTGAGATAATAGTAAGAGAAAAAAGCTTGTTTATCATAGTTCTACCATACTTATTAATTGGCATAGCGATTTTACTAATCATATATGGCCTTATTGTTTTGGCAAGAAAAATTAAAAGTCGACCCAAAAAACCAAGCATGCCAGTCAGACAAAAAAGCAAACCGCTTTCACTCATCAACATATACGATCCATCTACAACCACACCAAAAAAAGGAAGAGCAAAAGGATTCTTTAAATGGTTAGCAATAATTATTGTAATAATCTTAATTCTCCTAGCGATTGGCTTTGGAGGATACAAATCATACAATCACTTTAGCTCCAACCAAACAACGGATGTAGCATCAGACACGACAAACACTCTTGGAGATACACCCGGAGCAGATAATCTTACCTCAGATAATCTTACCTCAAATAATCTTAATAATGCAGATTTAGATGCACCATCATCTGAAAGTGAACAACCAATATTTGCAGTAGACACATCTTATCTTGCATCCTGGGGAAATACGCTATACATTGAAAGAAACGTTGTAACTGATATACCTGTTATGTTCCACAACCCATCAGAAGTCGCAGTAAAATTTACACTTGACCTTACCTCTACCAACACACCATCTTGGACTGATTTAGATACTACATCAATCCTCGTAGAGCCAAACAGTGACTACACAGCGTACCTAAGCACAACGCCTGATGACTTCGTAGAAACAGGCACTTATCCTGTTGTTCTAGAGACTAGCTACACACTCAACGGAGAGAAAATAACTGAGATCATAGAACTAAATCTAGACATTGGCCACTATATGCTATTCCAAGCAATAAGACTCATAATATTCATACTAATAGGTGTTGTTATTCTGGCAGTGCTCATACTCATTATCACACTAATCTCAAAAACCAAATCAAACAAAGGCATTAAATTCAAGACCCATAATCAAGAATCAAAAAAAGACGAACCGGCGGAATCTAAAGTTAAAGTGCCAAAAGACGGTTTTTGGAAGCGATGGACAGAAAAGAGAAGGGTTGCTAGAGAAAAGAAGAGAATAAGGCGCATCACCTCTCAGAAATTCAGCGCTGAAGCCAACATTCATTCAACCAACATTGGAAAAATAGAACCAGTCTTCGTTAAAAACATTACAAAGCCAAGAAAAAGAAGAAACTTGAAAGGGTTCTTCAAATGGCTTCTTGCAATAGTAATCATCTTAGTTGTTCTTGGAGTGGTATTATATTCAGGAAAAACAGCATATGACAATTATGGTAATCTGAGCAATAGCCTAAGTAATGGAATTACTGGATGGCATTCTGCGAAAGACGCTGGCGCTGATGATAATCTCGAAGCAGATGATGATCTTGAAGAAGATTTGCCTGCAAAACTCGAACCAAAAGAAGACAAACCTGAAGTTAAGCATGATATAAAAGATCCTTTGTTCTTCATCAATAGAACTGCTCTTGAAGGC
>JBDRNN010000170.1:0-2053 GCA_043811145.1 Candidatus Bathyarchaeota archaeon | reverse complement strand
ATACCAATAATCGCAATAACGAGAAGAAGCTCGATAACTGTGAAACCTTTCTTTCTCACTTTAATCACATCCTTTCTCCAGGGTAACTAAAATTTAACGACTTTTATGTTATCCTTGGAAGTTACTTTTTCTCCCTTAATACCTCATTACAGGCCTCGTATTTACAAAAATGAGCCCCCACAAATTTTAGATGAGGAAGAGAGGCTTCCCCTAACAACGGAAGTTTAACTACGGCCTTGCCCAAAACACGACCAACAAGCAAAACCTTACTCTTTGATCTGAAAAACCCTTTTGGGATATTTGAGACGACAATAATCTCGCTACCACTCATAAAAAGGCCTACCGTAGGTGAGGTCATTTCTTCAAAGTTCACGACAATTGCAACTGTTTTACCTTCATACACGAAGGGATTGGCAGAGAGATCTTTAATCGAAGGCCATTCTTGGATTCTATTTTTCTTAACGAATTCCTTAACCTCTTGCCTTTCTTTTTCTCTTTGATGTGCTTCCAACACATAGTTCTTGATACTTACTATTTTAATTCCTGTTTTTTGCACATCAACTTTGGCATCAACAAGAGAAGGACTAAGGTCACCACCCGGACTAACTTTGTACCCAACAGGAATAAAATTGATGGATACCAATCCTATTCTTTCACCCATACAACTATCCTTGTAAATCCTTGAACCGGTCAGGACGAGATCGTAAACTCCCTTTTCATCCAATAAAGAGACATTACTAGGCACCTCAACGTACATACTATACCAGTGCCACAGACATTTTTCAGTCCGACTTAATGACTTACTCCAAAACTTCACACCTGTTTTCTCTTCACCTTGTAAATATAAAAAAATATTAAACTTATCCAGTTGTTTAATCTTTCCAGCTTCAATCAGCTTTTGAAAAGCCCTTTCTTCTTCAGCACGCTTTCTCGCTTGCTCTTCTTCACGTTTCCTTTGGACAGCCCTGTTTACATAATAGTTCTCAAACTCTTTAAGTTTATCACCGCTGACAACCGCAAATCCGCTCTTTGCCACATAGTTGTCTTCATACCGCCCAGGATGTCGTTCAGCACCTTGATAAAGATACACATCGATTTTTCTAGACCTCTCCCTTTCTGGACACTTTTCCTGTGCGAATTGCGCTACTTTTTCCAGGATTTGCTTCGTTGTTGCATCAGCAGTTAAATCTACACCCTGAGGCACATCAGCTCGAACTCCCTTATTAGGGAAAAGTTCACCACAGTTTATGACACTGGCCCACAAAGCTACCTGCTTTGATTGCCCTCCGATCTCATATTTAATTACATATTCCTCTCCACGACGGGCTGCTTCTAAGGCTGCCTTTTCCACCCCGCGCCTTTCTCTCTCCTCTTCAGCACGTTTTTTCGATTCGAGCCGTCTCTTTTCTTGTTCCTCAACATATTTCCTCATTTGTTCTTCAGCACGTTTTTTCCATTCGAGCTGTTGTTCTTCCCTAAGACGTTTTTGCTTGGCATAGTTCTGATAATTTGGCCATCCAAGCGCATTGGACTCAAAATTACGGGCATGCACCGCTATAACCCCCTTTTGATAAAGGCTTACGGTAATGACACCGAAGGGATATGGTTGAGGACACTTTTCTTGTGCGAACTGCACTGCTTTTTCCAAAACCTGTCTTGCAGTTGCATCGTCACTTAAATCTACACCCTGAGGCACATCACCAACGATACTCCTAGGCTTCATTGTACCACATCCTTCCATCTTAAAAATAAGCTCATCGGCATTTGCTGATATGTTAATTACTAATCCTAAAACCATGAGCGTTAACAAAAACATGATTTTAAAAAGCAATTTTTTCATATTATTCTCCCCCTTTCATATGCAAAGATTAACTCTTAAAAAAATAAAACCCATGAGCGTAAAACCTCTCTTTCTCATCTTAATTACATCCTCTTAGGGTTACCTCCCTCCTCTAACATAGATTTGTAATCACCTAATCCTTTTCTGACAGCCTTTATGGGAGAAGAATACCATAGTAGGCAAAACGAGCTGTTTACCCGTATCATCCACGCC
>JBDRNN010000169.1:0-5512 GCA_043811145.1 Candidatus Bathyarchaeota archaeon | reverse complement strand
GGGCAAATCGATCAACAGGTAATCTAAGTTCGTCCATCTGACATGTTCGAACAGTAAAGTAACCGCCTTGTCGATAACCGACCCTCGCCACATAAGGGGAGTTTCAATGTTTTCCCGGAAAAGATTAATTGACATAATCTTGATCCCTGATTTGGTCACAGCAGGATGAAGGCCATAAACATCTACGTCTGCTTTGTTCACATTGAACATCGGGGCGATACTGGGAGTCGTAATATCCGCGTCTAAAATACCTACCTCTAGTCCAAGTCTTTTAAGCTCGACGGCAAGCAAACTTGTTATGATAGACTTTTCAATCCCGCCTTTTCCTGATGGAACAATCGCAACTATGCTCTTTACATCATGTTTTGGAAGCTTATCCTTCCATTTTTTTTTCGACGAGACTACTCCACGCTGTCTATCATAGCTTAACAAGCTTAACCTTTTTCTTCCCGTGTATTCACCTTTCGACATCATCGCAAAGCTCTTAGTTAGAATTGTCATTCGCTCACGTTCAGACATTGAAACTAAATCAATATCAACTGACTTCACTTCACCCAGCGAAAATATGGCGTTCTGAACATCTTTTTTTATGGTGCTTGCTGCTGGACATGTGGGAGAAGTAAGGGCGATTGTCAGTTTTACTTTATCCCCCTCAATTTTCACATCTTTGACCGTTCTTAACTCGACGATGTTGGTTCCTGTTTCAGGCTCTATTACCTTTTTTAAAGCATCAGTAACTTCTTGTTCGGTGGGCATTTGCCTTCTCCTTCTGTTTTAATAAAAATTATTTATTAAAAATTACATCCTGTGTTTATTAAATATTGTTTCGAAGGTTCACATTATTCCTTTGACTTTTAGGAAATGTATAAATTAAAGGTGAATCTTAAAAATATTTCGAATGGAGGTAGATGTTTCTTTGGTTAAAGATAAAGTTAGAGTTTCAACTGCCCAGATTGTAGTAGAACATGGAAACTTAGAAAAAAACATGAGAAACATTAAGAGACGAATCGACGAGGCTGCAGACAACGGAGCTGAGTTAGTTGTATTCCCTGAGACTGCTCATCATGGCTATATCTATGATACTTTTGACGAAGGTTACAGCCAGTCTACCCCTGTTCCGGGTCCTATAACCGATCAAATATGTGACAAGGCTAGAGAAAACAGTATCTACGTAGTAATAGGTGTAGCCGAACGTCTAGAATATCTAACTGTATACAACTCAGGTATTTTGATCGGTCCAAAGGGGGACATCCTCGGAATATATCGCAAAAACTTTATCACCATGACTGATAAAAAATGGCAACAGCCAGGAGACACAGGTTGCCCCGTTTTCAAAACACCAATCGGAAACATTAGCATATTTATTTGCGGCGACGGTAGAGTACCTGAAATTGCTAGACTCGAAGCTCTAAATGGAGCGGACATCATTTGCGGTTTAGAAGCTTGGTTTTCAAGAGACATGTACATCTTTAACAAGCCCTCTCGTGCAATTGAAAATGGCATTTGGCTTATAGAATCTGACAGGCCAAAAAGTGAAGAATATCCGATGATATACCCAGGTCACAGCTTCATAATGGATCCCCGAGGAAACATGATCGCTGAAGCAAGCGAAGACAAGGAAGAAATAATTTACGCTGACATTGCACCGAAGGAGGCTAGGAACAAAAAAATCGGCCTTAGAAATGACCTCTTTAAAGACAGAAGACCCGAGTTGTATAGACTTTTAACCACTCCAGTCAAAAAACTTCCGTTAACCAAAATACTTGACACTCCAGTAGTTCCTAGAAAAATGACGATCAATACTTTCGCCATCCAAACCTATCCCGTTTTCAAAAATCCACAGGCAAATCTGGAAAGCATACTTCCAAGAATACAGCGCGCCGCTGCTTACTATGGAAAACTGATCGTGCTTCCTGAACTCTTCATGACTGGTTGTGCGTTTAAAAAAGCTGAAGAAGCCGAGAAGGTAGCTGAGGGAATCAAAGGTCGTACTGTTTCGGAAATAAGCAAGATTACAAGTTCATACAAAGCTTATGTTGCTTTCTCCATGATTGAGAAAGATGGAGGAAAATTATTTAACACGGCAGTTTTGGTGGGGCCTAACGGAGTTGTTGGGAAATATCGAAAAACACACCTATGGAATATGGAAAAGCTTTGGTGTACGCCTGGCGACATAGAGTATCCCGTATTCGAAACCGAATTCGGAAATGTTGGAATGATGGTTGGTTATGATGGCTTCTTCCCTGAAGTAACACGTATCTTAATGTTGAAAGGTGCAGACGTAGTTGCTTGGCCATGCAGTTGGACAAGTCAACTTTACCCTGTATACTTGTGTCCTGTCCGTGCTTATGAGACAAGGGTTTTCCTAGTTGCAGCTGATAGAATAGGCAAAGAGGGCGATGAGCGATATATAGGTCAAAGCATGCTCGTTGACCCTAACGGTGTCGTACTTGCCAAAGCCAGTGCAGATAAAGAGGATCATTTCTTCCGAAAAATAGACCTTGCGCTAGCGAGAAGTAAAGAAATTCAGATCAACGTAGATACTCATTTCCATCGGCGTCCTGGAATGTACAAAGCTTTCACAAAAGAAAATTTGATCCTAGAATTTACCCAATAGCCTCCTTTTTTTCGGAATCGAAAAATCATATAGCTATTTATCAGTGGAACATGGAAAGTTATATAATCTGAAAAAAAGAAAGAAATGGATGTTTACTTTAATCAATATGTTGATGAGCAAAAAGAGGTTTTATGAATGAGAATTGAACCACCTGAAAAGGTATCACAAGAGAAAATAACATTAGACGTTAGAGAACTTGAACCCCTTTTAACAGCGCCTAAAATGGAAGTTAATTCATTTCCTTCGGCATACGTTAGCTTAGAAACTGGGGAAAAGATGGTAATAAGGTCCTTAAAAAGAGAAGAAGTTCCTTCGCTTTTGCAATATGTGAAGCAACTACTTGAAGTAGACCATGATTTCTACGATATTGTAGGGGCAAGGGTCTATGCTGAAATTCTAGGTTGGTACAGAAATCGGTTAAAAGACCCTTATAATATGGTAGGCGTCGTTGATGGTGAACTTGTAGGTTACGCAAATGGTAGATTATTCAACGAAGATATCGGCATCAGTCTTCACACGTTAGCCCTAAGGAGAGGCGCAAGGATTGGAGCAATACTTTACTATGCTAAATTGGACTACGAATTTGAGGTTCTCAATCAGAAGGAGTACTGGTCGACATTCGAGAGCTATAATGGTTTGAGACGTTGGGGCATTGGAATGGCTCAGCCATCATATCCTTGGCCTGATCAACAACATGAACTTGGCGGAGCAAAGATTTACTATATAACCAAAAAGTATTGGTCAACGTTTGTTAAGAAATATTTGCAAGACTTGGTTCGCACAGATTTGATAAGACCTGTACCGAAAGATTTGTTGGAAAAGAACGATAAGTTCACTCTTCCAAAAGAGTTAGTAGTTTAAAGGGTCCTTTCTTCTAACCCTTCTTTATTTTTAAAAATTAGAATAAATACCTGTGTTTTTTATTTTATTTGCAAAGATTTCTGTCATGTATTTAAGATCCTCCATCGTGTTAATGTTCAAAAATGTTAGGAGATCGCGATCAACTTTCCGGAATGTTTCCGTTGGTACGTATACCACTTCTTTAAGCAGGGATGCCATAGAATGCAGATCTCGCTTACCTTTTCTAACAATATCATTAGAGGCTTTTAGTGCCGCAGTTGTTCTGTATACAGAGTGAAGGGGTTCTATCTGTCCATTCGACCATATTGGAATTGATGCATTCTTATTTCTGCATTTGTTAAGCAATATCTTCAAGGCATCAACATTTAGAAACGGTAAATCACATGCCAAAAGCACCGAATATTTGGATTTAGCTTTTCTAAATCCTGAAAAACACCCTATGAGCGGACCTTTTATTTTTGCATCTTCGTCCATAATACAGTTAACACTTGGGGGCAGAATTTTTTCAAGCGTTTCAACCTGCTCTTGAGAGTGGACGACTACTAAAATTTCTTTAAAATCACTACATTTCTTTACAGTATGAGAGATTAAGGGTGTTTTGTCAATTTTTATGAAAGCTTTAGGGCGGAAATTTAATCTTTTTGATTCTCCACCCGCCAGCACTATTGCAGAACAATCCTCCATAATGGGTGCAAAATTTTCTGTGTCCACCTTTAACTTCAAGCTAATTCTCCCCCAATCCCCCATACGTTTATGATTTCTGATTTGTATATTTTATAACTACGTTCAATTTCAAATTTTAGATAAACCTTATATCTGTCTGCGATTCAAAAATTAAATTACGTGATTAAATATGGTTGGAAAAATAGAAAGATTTCCGATACCAAAAGAAATGCTCGAAGAATGGTGGGGTTATCCTCCAAACACCTTCTATTCATCTGCCGTTAAGGCAGGACCTTTCACCTTCTTGGGTGGCGAAGTTGGAATCGACTACAAAAAACGGCTAATCGCCGGATGGGATTTTGAAACACAGTGTGAAACAGTCTTCAAAAACCTAGCTGAAACTAACAAAGCGCACGGCATCTCTTTTGAAAACTACGTTCAGGGATATTGTTACGTTACAGACATACGAAATGCCAAAAAGTTCGTTGAGATAGCTAAAAAATACCTACCGGACCCATTACCTTTCACTGCCACATTTGAAGTCAAGAACAATAGGAACAGATGGTGCGGAATGACTGAAGGAGGACTAATTGAGTTCTTACCCATCATCGCAAACTCTGGTCAAAAAGTTGAAAGACTATCGGGAAGGAGAGATCGTGCTCGTGCAACAAAAATAACTGGTCAGTGGGGCACCTGGATATTTGTCAGTGGAGAGGTCGGAATGGATTATAAGACTGGTAAAATGCAACCAGACGCTAAATCTCAAGCACATCAAATCTTCACCAACATCCGTGAGACTCTAAAGGAATATGGAGCAACAATTGAAAATATTGTTCAAGGTTGGTGTCTCATGAACGACGTTCCAGTGCTGTGGCATCAGTGGATTGATGTTGTTAATGAAGAGGTTCCATATAGGCCTCCGCCAATGGTCTGCATCATGGAAGCTCGAAACCGCTCAAACGGATGGGTAGGAACCACAGAAGGAGCTGTATTCGAATACTGTGTCGTTGCCTATATACCTAAAGCTGGAGATAAAATAGTCAGGCACAAGATTCCAGATGAAATGAACAGCGAATGGTGGGGTTATAAACCTGGCGAATTCTACTCGGCGGCTATCGAAGCAGGTCCGTTCGTTTTCTTAGGCGGTGAGGTTGGAATAAACTATTCGACCAGAAAAATCGCTGGTGATGACTTCAAAACACAGGCTAGGGAAATATTCAAAAACATAAAATCCACCCTGAAGCAATGTGGAACATCTATCGACAATGTAGTATCTGGCTTTTGCATGATGACTGATGTCCCGAATCAATGGTATCATTGGATCGATATCGTTAATGAAGAGTTTCCAATGAGGCCTCCGCCAATGGTCTG
>JBDRNN010000168.1:0-3018 GCA_043811145.1 Candidatus Bathyarchaeota archaeon | reverse complement strand
ACCAATTTTGACTGCACTTATTTCGTTGTCGCCTTTCTTTCTTTTGTTACACGGGTTAATAGCAGTTGAAAATGCTTACATATCGTCTCTGGTAGTAACGATGGTGACTTTGTTCATGTTAGGTATTTACTTAGGAAAAATAGCCAAAGAAAACGTGCTACTTTACGGAATACAAACATTGGTTGCAGGCTTAGCAACAGTAGCAATTGTATTGATGCTGGGAGCAATATAACAGAGTTTAAGACAACCCAATCTGGCATATACCCGCAGTTTAGCCAAAAATTTCGCGATGCCTTAACCAGTTTTACATTCTGGCTGAGCTATCTTGAGGCGTCATTACCTCTTCAACTATCATTTTTCCAGCCGCAACCTCATCAATGGAGTGGATAGTAGCTCCCATTTCCTCTAGTTTCTTCTGGATCTCCTCAAAACTTATCGAGGTTCCAACAACGATAACTTTTGCGTTTTCGACCTGCTGGTCTATTTCGTTGATAATTATGTTTACGCCTTCCACGCCTTCTAGGTGGCTGAGAGCTTCAGAAACTTCAACAACGTTGGGCTTGTGTGGCTTTAGGACATCTAAAACAAGTCTTCGTATCATTTTTGAACGACGAGTTTATAGTCTTAGCGCGTATATTAATCATTCCTTTAACGGCATCAAAAACAGTTTTGGTTGGCTTCTTCAATGAAGGAACGGTAGAACAATTTCGATCGGATTATATACTGTCGTGAATATCGTATGTAAAATCAACCCATTAAGTGGCTGCAATATTGTGGGTCACAATTTTCCAACCAGTTCAGTTCATAACAATGGGCATCTTTGTTGTTTTCATTTCTGACTTTAGAAAGAAGACGGGAATGGTTCCGCTCGTTAACGAAAAAATTACAAAACTTCTAAAATTCAGCTATTTTGGTCCACTGATAATCTGTGCTTACACGTTAGCAACTATGGATTATCTATCTTACTTTGATTTTTTGGCTGTGGCTCTTACTGTTTTTGGCACAATTGTAGTTGTAAAATCTAAACTGGATTTGGGTATTTGTCACACTTGGGCAGGATACTGCAAGAAATCTTCGGAACTTGAAGTTAGCGGAATATACGCATACATACGTCATCCTCTATACACAGGAATACACCTATTCTCAGTAGGCGAATTAGTAACATTGACACTTCATGCGCAGTGGTATCTTACTGTGGTTGCAGTCATAATGGGCGGTTTCATGGTTTCATTTCTAACGATCACTGCGTCAAAAGAAACAGCTTACTTAACAAAAAAGTTAGGTGAACACTTCCTCAGATACAAAGAAAAGGTCCACCCGTTTTTGCCCATAAAAAAGTATTCATAACCAAAAATTTAGCAGGAAAGTTTGTTCGTGTTTTATGGGCTTTAATCTAAGAAATAAAAGCTAAAACTTAACTCCAAAAAAGGTGGAGTTGTGTGAGAAATTCGGGTGACGTAACCATGGAGCAGCGAACAACAGTTACCTTGCCATTCTTATCCAAGAGGCTATCTCTTCGATTGTTGGGTATTCGTCCTTGGAAATTTTGCCTTGATCAACATAGATTTTGGCGAGTGCTCCTACTTTTCTGCTAAGCTGAATCAGTTCATGGTCTGCCAGTTCCTTTCGCGATTTTATTCCCGATTCTATAAGTAATTCGGCGTCACTTGATTTTACTCCCGGAATCATCATAAGCTGAGCTGTTGCTTGTAGGTTCTCCGCCATCTCTTGGGAAACCCTCGTCTTTTCTCCGATGACCACAGGATCGGTTGTGAGGAATTCGCCAACAGAGGTTATTCCAAGGCTTCTCAACTCTTTTCCCAAAGCTGGACCAATACCTTTATGTCCTCAGGATTGTCGAGGCTCTTCAGCTTAGCTTGATTCGGAACCATGTTTCCCTCGATTCTTTCGAGCCTAAGTTTAATCTCTTCCAGATCCGCCCGCTGATTCTTCAAAGCTGTAGCACCCTCTTCGCTCAAACGCTTGACTCCGATAATAACAGCTTCTTGTTTTTTCAGATCAGCAGACATCTTTTCTCCAGTTTCACTCGCCTTGGTCTCTATCACGGAAATCAAGTCTGAACCAACCTTTTTGACGGCTTTTCCTTGGTTTGCCAGAAGGGCTAACGTCTCTTTTTTATCTTCTTCGAGGTCTGAGCTGACTTTGCTGAAAAATTTCTGATCTACCTTCCGGTTGTATTCCATCTGGTCAGCCATCTCAGTTGTTGATGCCTCTTGGGCCTTTCTGAGGGCAGCCAAGTTTCCCCCTACTTTCAGGAACATTTTGACGATTTCAGGATCAGGGGGTTGTTTACTGTATATGATTATGCAGGTGATTCCTAGAAAGATGAAGGTTGTAGTTACGGATATCCATAAGTAGGTCTCTGCGCTGAGGGCGCCGGCTATGCTGCCTAGGAGGTAGGGTCTTACGATGGAACCTGCTCCCTCGTTTATTAGTAAGACGGCCATGGCGAAAGAATTCATGATTGATAGGAAAGTTACGAATGCCGATAGCCATACAGTTATTCCTCTCTTTGCAATCATTAATGTACACCTAGTTTTCTTTCTATGCTGTTATGATGGAAGACGGGTCTGTAGAGTTGTTTCGGAAGTTTCGCTTTGAAAGTGTTATGAAGGCAGAATGTGTAGTGAGAATCCACGTTTTTCTTTGGATGCATGTTTGTTCCTCACGGGCTGACCATACATTTCTTATGTATTGAGATTTAATAAACGTTCTCTCGTAACAGACGAACAAAAATACAGCTCACGTTTTCACAAAAGCCTCAACTAAGTGACTTCATAATTTCAGAGTCCTTGCTTAAGCCGTCTATACGTATGATAATCCACATATTCCAAGTTCTCATTTTCAATCTGATGACTAACCGTAAACTTCTGCCGCTGCCTCTTCTCCAATATCTGACTGGTCGTCATGAATGAGTATGCATCGCTTCCCGCCCCAGAGCCGTAACTGACAAGGACCACCCGCTCATCAGGCTTAGTAACATCTAGAACAGCAGCC
>JBDRNN010000167.1:0-5107 GCA_043811145.1 Candidatus Bathyarchaeota archaeon | reverse complement strand
ACCATATGGATTTGTCATTTTTTACTCTTCGTTCCAGCAAGAACTTTCTCTGTTTCAAAATTAATTCAGAGTTTTTTACATTAACGTCAACTAATGGATATCCCGTTTGGTTTATCCAAGTGTCCATTATTTTCTTTATAGGTTTTCTTGAAACTTTTTCTAATGTGGACCAAAGGTTTTCTGTTGTCGCGTTTCCATACCTATTATTTAAAAGATAAGCTTTCAAACCCTGGCGAAAAATTTCTTCGCCAAGATAGACTTCAAGCATTTTTAAAATGCTTCCGCCCTTGTTGTAACTTATTGCATCGAATATCTCACGAATTTGGGATGGTGTTCTTACATCGACCTCAATTGGATGGGATGTTTTTAAAGCATCAAGTTCCAACGCAGGCAAGGTTGTGGAGTTTAAAAATTGGCTCCATATGTCCCAGGTAGGGTAGAAGTATTCTATCGATTTATTTGCTATAAAAGTTGCAAAGCTTTCATTTAGCCAGAGGTCGTTCCACCATTTCATTGTAACCAGGTTACCGAACCATTGATGGGCCAATTCATGCGATATTATTTCGGCGATTCGCTGTTTAGTCGCTATTGACGAAGTTTTTGAGTCATACAATAGTGCTGCTTCTCTGAAAGTGATGGCGCCCCAGTTTTCCATCGCACCTGCCGCAAAATCCGGTAACGCGATCAAATCGAGTTTTGGAAGTGGGTAAGATATTTGAAAGTAATGCTGGTAAAAATCTAAAAACTTTTTGAGGTATCCCATAGCAAGGTTACATTGGTTCTTCTTTCCAAAAGTCGTCGCAACTCGTAACTTTACATCGTTGAGTTTATTTTCTAAAAACTCAAACTCCCCAACACCAACGTAAACAAGGTATGTTGACATCGGAGGAGTTCGATCGAATTTTATAATTTTTTTATTTTTACTTATGTTCCTTATCTCTAGTTCAGGCATATTTGAAATAGCGGTTAGTTTGCTGTCTAAAATTAAAGAGATTGTGAAAGTAGCTTTATATTCTGGGCTGTCCCAGCATGGGAAGGCTCGTCTTGCATCAGCAGCTTCAAATTGGGTAGTTGCTAGATACTTTGTAGTACCAGTCGGGTCCCGATATTTGCTTCTGTAAAAGCCAGCAAGATTGTCATTCAAGTTACCTTCAAAGTCGATAAAAAGAGTTGCATTTCCTTTAACCTTTTTAGAAAATTTTACTTGAAGTTCTTCTTTTTTACCGTTTAAATCAATTGAGACATTTATAGTTTCTCCTTTATGAACTAGGTAACAATCAATAATTTTTATGTCCGCCGCGTTTAGGGCAACGCCGCTAGTAAGTTTTTTAATGTTTAATTGGACTGTTTCTTTGCCATGAAATGTAAATGTCTTTAAATCAGGCTCAAAGGCAATCTCATAATGTGATGGCCAAACTGAGGATTCCATAGATTTCGTTTACAAAAGCTTAGATATACGTTTTTGCGGAATGAAAAGTCAACTGCCTTTTTATCGCGTTAATTTTATATATATAATGTGAACAGAAAATTCTAAGAGATATTATAAGTGGTAAACGAGCTTCCAGTTGAAAAGTTGAGAAAAAGCTGTGACACATGCCAGATTCATTGCAAGAGCACAGAGGAGATCCCGCCTCTTAACGAGATAATTGGCCAAGCGAGAGCGGTTAAAGCACTTAGGTTTGGTTTGGAGATTAAGGAAGAAGGATTCAATATATACGCCGCAGGTCCTTCTGGCACAGGAAGAACAACAGCCGTAATGAGTTTCTTAAATGAGGTGGCTAAAGCTAAGCCTGTGCCGCCAGATTGGTGTTATGTAAATAACTTCGGCAACTCCTACCAACCAAAAGCAATAAAACTCCCGCCAGGCAAGGGGAAAACACTTCAAGAAGATGTTAAAAATTTTATTAAAGAAGCACGCAGTGCAATCCCGAAGGCATTTGAAAGCGCAGAGTATACATCCAAGAAGGAAGCTACTGTCAAAGTTCTTGAAAAAGAAAGAAACCGAATTTTTTCTGAGCTGAACGAGAAGGCTAGACAAGAAGGCCTCGGTCTTCGAAACAGTCCAATGGGAATGTTGATGATTTCTATAGTGAATGGAAGACCGTTAAGTGATGAAGAAATCATGATGCTACCCCCCGAGGCAAAGAGTGAATTTCAAAGCAAGCGACAAAAAATAGGGGACGAATTGAAAGATGCAATGAAACAGTTAAAAGATTTGGAAACGAATCTGCGCGAGGAGCTGAAAAAACTTGACCGCGAAATCGTTCTTTATACAATAAGCTATTTGGTTACAGAGTTGACAGAAAAATACAAAATATCTGAGGTCACGGATTATCTGAAAGATGTTCAAAACGACATGGCTGATAATTTAGACATTTTTTTGGGTGATCAGCAAGCTCAAATGGCCCCCTTTGTTATGCCATTGGTGAAGGAAGTTCCGTTCAAGAAGTATGATGTGAACGTTCTTGTGGACAACTCTCAACTTCAAGGAGCTCCAGTTATAATGGAGCTCAACCCAACATACAACAATGTTTTAGGAAAAATTGAGAAGGAAGCACAGTTTGGAACTCTAACAACAGATTTTTCATTGATTCATGAAGGATCACTGCACAAAGCTAATGGCGGCTACCTAGTACTTCCAGTTGAGGAGTTGTTTAGAAACCTATTCACATGGGATGCTCTGAAAAGATCTATTCGGAATAAACGAATCAATATTGAGGAAGCAAGTGAACGCTTAGGGTTTATCGCTACAAAGAGCCTTATGCCGGAAGCAATCCCTTTGGATGTTAAAGTGATCCTCATCGGTAATCCATTGGATTATCATATTTTACACGCCTATGATCCTGACTTCAGAGAGATGTTTAAGGTGAAAGCTGACTTCGACACACGTATGAGTCGAACTGAAGAAAATATACAAATATTTGCTAACTTTATTTGTACTCTTCGTGAAAAAGAAAACCCGAAACATTTCGATGCCTCAGGAATTGCAAAGCTCACTGAGCATAGCTCTCGACTTGCAGGAGATCAAGAGAAGCTGTCAACAAGTTTTTCTGAAATAGCAGATATCATACGCGAAGCTAACTTCTACGCTACCAAAGACAATTCTACCTACATAGATGCAGCTTACGTGAATAAAGCCATCGATGAGAAAGTTTACAGATCCAGTATGATCGAAGAAAAAATCCGCGAAATGATTGAGCGAGGCATCATCCTTATTGACACCTCTGGTGAAGCATTAGGGCAGGTAAATGGGCTTGCTGTGATCAGCTTAGGAGATTTCTACTTCGGTAGACCATCACGTGTTACCGTCAGTATAGGACTAGGCAAAGAAGGTCTGATCGATATTGAAAGAGAAGCAAAGCTGGGCGGATCAATTCATACAAAAGGAGTGCTGATTTTAAGCGGATATTTAACTGAAAAATACGCACGGGATAAGCCTTTGAGTCTCTCAGCGCGTCTAGTATTTGAACAAAGTTACGAGGGAGTTGAGGGAGATAGCGCCTCAAGCACCGAGCTCTATGCAATTCTCTCCAGCCTTGCAAATCTTCCAATTAAACAAAGCCTTGCTGTCACTGGGTCTGTAAATCAGAAAGGTGAAGTGCAAGCCATAGGTGGTGTCAATGAGAAGATAGAAGGCTTCTTTGAGGTATGTAAAGCGAAAGGACTCACAGGAGAACAAGGCGTGATAATTCCCGAGAGTAATGTTCAGAACCTGATGCTTAAGGAAGAAGTGATTAATGCTGCCAAAGAGGGGAATTTCCACATATATCCTGTTAAGACTATCGACGAAGGAATTGAGATTCTGACAGGAGTTAGGGCCGGGGTAAGACAAACGGATGGAACATTTGAAAAGGATACTGTAAAGGACAGAGTCGATAGGCGTCTCAAGGAAATGGCTGAGAAGCTAACAGAGTTCACAGAACCTTTGAGTGCAGAGGAAAAAAATAAAAAAGAATAAAATAATAAATTTTCCTTCTGAATAGATACCGTAAATAGTTAAGGTTGTTTTAGATGGGTAATGTTTTAGACGTAAATGCAGATAACTGGGAGAAGGAAATTCTGCAGGCTAACACTTTGGTTGTCGTCGATTTTTGGCATGAACAGTGCCCTTGGTGTAAGAAGTTAGAGCCAATCTACAGTGAAGTTTCCGAAGAATATCAAAAAACAAAATTTGCTAAAATAAACGTCTTGGAGAACCATGAGAATCAACACATCGCGGCTAAGTACGGAATTATGGGAACTCCAACTCTAGTTTTCTTTTGCGAGGGGAGATCCATCGAGACATTTTCTGGCTTCTTACCTAAAGAGTCCCTGAAGCAACTTGTTGATAACATAGTTAGCAAACATCAAGATTGTTTAGAAAAGAGTACAGCATTAAAAATTTAGTTGAACTAAAATATTTCAGCCGAAAAGCTGAGCGGGTTTTTATTTTTCGGAAACTGGTTGCTTTATGGGTAATTGTATACTAACAACAGTGAATTTTCCTTCCTGGCTTTCTATATCGATAGTGCCTCTGTGAGCTTCGACAACTCTCTTGGCGTTTATGAGACCCAAGCCTGTACCTTTTGACTTCGTGGTAAAGAACGGTGTGAACATCTTCTTCATGTTATCTTGAGGTATGCCAATACCTGTGTCTTTGATTTTTATCTCAATGTAGTCTTTTGTCTTGCTTGTGGATACGGTGAACTCGCCACCTTTAGGCATGGCTTGCAAAGCATTAAAAACTAGGTTTGTGAAGACTCGACTCAATTGGGTTGAATCTACTTCGACCAAGGGTATCGTACCATATTGGGTGGTTGCCTTCACATTCCAAGGAAAAACAGTTTGAGCTAATGTTTCCTGTAACAGATAGTTAATAGTTTCCTCTTTAAACCTGAGTGGAGGAAGAGTAGCGAAATCTACAAGATTCTTTAAAATGTTGTCCGCAGCAACGATGTTACGGTCGATCAAGTCGGTCATTTCTTCCTGATTGCCTACATCATGTCGGATAGCATAGGCGGCATTACGCATAGCCTGCAACGGGTTTCGTATATCGTGAGCATGCTTCTAGCAACGTGACCCATAACTCTGAACCTCTCAGCTTCAGCCTGTTTGCGTTCGGTGATGT
>JBDRNN010000166.1:0-2341 GCA_043811145.1 Candidatus Bathyarchaeota archaeon | reverse complement strand
GCCTTTTCCTCCACAAAGAACTATTCCCTTAACTTTGCTCAAGCGAATCACTACCAAAATATGAAGGAAAAGGAAGAAAATAGGGGTTTTTGTTTTTATTCTGTTGTGCTTTCGGATTCAATCTCTTCAATTGGTCTTGGGGGCGGAGTAGTGCCCATTGTCCAGCCAATCCATGCTCCTATCGCTAGGACTGCGACAAAAGCGATCAGCACTGGAACTGCAACAAGCCAGAATTGAACACCCGTTGGTCCAGGTTCTCCCAAGTTGATAATTGGTTGAACTATCTGTTCGTATCCTAAGAGCGTGACGACGTATCCGATAATGACTACGGCACAGACCAGAAAGATTATCCATCCGATAGCTTGATCTTTACTAACCATTTATTATTCACCACAATGTAGCCAATTCTATCTAAAACCCTATTATAAGCTTTATTGTCAAATCAGATAGTTCCCGCTTCCCAAGTAGCCAAATACTTCTTCTGTTCTTCAGAAAGCTCATCAATTTTCACGCCTATAGCCTTCAACTTCAGACCTGCCACAAGCTCATCTATCTCCTTGGGAACTCGGTAAACTCTAGTTTCCAGTCCCTTGTTTTTCACCAGATGCTCTGTTGACAGTGCCTGATTCGAGAATGACATATCCATGACCTCTGAAGGGTGACCCTCTGCCGCGGCAAGATTCACCAGCCTGCCCTCAGCCAGCAAATGAAGTTTCCTTCCATCCGCAAGAGTGTACTCCTCCAGATTTGGTCGCAGTGTCCTCTTGGACTTGGACATTTTTTCCAAGTCGGGTATGTTGATTTCGACGTTGAAGTGTCCACTGTTGGCGATTATGGCGCCATCCTTCATCTTCTTCATGTGCTCTTTTCTGATAACACCCGTGTTTCCTGTGAGCGTTACGAAGACATCTCCAATCTCCGCAGCCTCGTCCATAGGCATCACTTGGAAGCCATCCATTACTGCCTCCAGAGCCTTTGTTGGATCAATTTCAGTGACTATTACTTTGGCGCCCATGCCTTTGGCTCGCATTGCTAAGCCTCTTCCGCACCATCCGTAACCTGCAACAACAAAGTTTTTTGCAGCCAACAAAATGCTTGTGGCACGTAATATTCCGTCTATTGTGCTTTGTCCGGTGCCGTATCTGTTGTCAAACAGGTATTTTGTGTATGCGTCGTTTACGGCTATGATGGGATATTTGAGTGCGCCGTCCTGTTCCATGGCTCTTAAGCGGATGACGCCTGTGGTGGTTTCTTCAGTTCCTCCAATTACATTCTTTAACAGTTCTGTTCGTTCCTTGTGGAGGGTGCCCACCACATCGGCGCCGTCATCTAACGTGACTTGGGGTTTATAGTCGAGTACCCTGTTTATGCACCAGAAGTATTCTTCGGTTGTTTGGTCGCGCCAAGCATAAACGTTTATTCCCTTCGTGGCGAGGTACGCTGCCACTTCGTCTTGGGTTGACAGAGGGTTGGAGCCGCAGAGGGCAACTTTTGCTCCTCCTGCCTTGAGAGTCTCTGCAAGAACAGCCGTCTCCTTGGTCACGTGGAGGCATGCGCCTATCGTGACGTTTTCTAGTGGTTTTTCTTTTTCGAAACGGCTTCTAATTTGGGTTAATACGGGCATATGTTTTGCTGCCCACTCAACGAGCAACGCTCCCTGAGGAGCCAAGTTCTGGTCTTTAACTTTATAATCTGCCATCAGAATCTCCTTCTTGCTTCCACTACATTTTAGTTCAGTATTATTTGGTTGTTACGGTTAAACGCCAAAATAAAAATTGTTGATTAACTGTGTGCTACTCAAGCCGTTTGATTATGTGTTACCCAAATGGTTAGTTTGGATATTATTCAGGTTAGGGGGTGATAGGAGCCTCTTCGTTAGGGGATTCGTCTTGAAATAGCAGTTCAGGATTTTCATGGCATACCCTAATACTAAGGTTCATTTAAATTTTTACAAAGTAGCTATAAAAAAGTGTTAATTTGCTTTCTCAGAAAAATGTAAATTTTAGTTAGTCTTGATATGCATGAGGGCAAATTTAAGTTGGGAAACGAGAAGCAAAAAGTTTCCAAAGAGTTAGGGATTAATTATAATATTCAAAAAGCTCTGGAGATAGTAAAAAGAATTTATAATACACCAGCACCTCTTGCCGTGGGAACACTTACAATAGATTTCTCTTGCAGTTTGCGCGCGCATAGTGAGATGTAACAATAAACTATGTTAAAACACCTAAAACAGCTTAGCGCACTTGCGGAAATGGTTCCCCCAAGGTGCATGTTTTATTTTCTGGGGATCAGTTCGTTGAGTTCGTAGGCTGCAACGCATAAAACGCTATCTGCTCCCCCG
>JBDRNN010000165.1:0-19018 GCA_043811145.1 Candidatus Bathyarchaeota archaeon | reverse complement strand
CTTCCGGTGCCTTATGAATAAGAATATCTCCCATTTTGGTTGCCTCCTTAAAAACAAAAAACCCTACATAAAAATGTCGGGTTTCAAAAACCTCTGTTTATTAATTTACCTAGTCTAATATTATCTCGTTAGCTATCTTAGGAGATTTCAGTTTCAGAATGTATTTTATTTGCGAAACTCTTCTTTTTTCCCTTTTTGCCATTCGCGTAATTCTTCTAAAATCCCCACTCAACCATTAAATTAAAAGCACTGGATTGATTTAGATCATCCTTATAATATTCATAACCAACCCCCAACCTAGCCGGAAGGATATATTGGAGAGCTTTCGCTTCTCTAGTCAATGGAAGGAAGATAACCGTTGCTTCTGGATTAATGTATAAACCCGAAGCCTCACTAAACGGCAAACTTGCATTAAAAGATGTTTTAAAAGGGACCGGCCCAAGATAAAAAATATTTGAAGCAGAAAAGGCAAAACTAAGTGTATTTGCAGAATCATCCAGCGCCCAAAAACCATCCGATGTTTTTCCTTTGGTATCATGAGCTAATCTCAACCCACCAGAAAGACTAGGGCCGGTTCCAAGTGCTCCCAAGCCAAGGGCTCTTAAGTCCGTTCTCGCTTTGGTCGTCCAAAAAGCTTGAACATATCCAGATCCTAAGGACTGCCAAGAATCCTCTGCCATTGATTCAGCATATGGTGACCCTTTAAAAATCAGTGGGTCATATTCCGCTTCAAGCGTAGCAGTATGCACAAAAAACGGATCTTCAGGTTGGGGAAGAGTAAAATTCATCGCTACACGAAGCCATGGAGAAAAAGAACTCAACCTCTCCGCAGTTTCAGCATCCCCATACACTATCCTTTCATTATGCTCCACAAAATTTAATACACGTCTGTCCAACCCTCCCTCAAAATCAAGCGTTAATTTACTTTGTCCCTGCCAAACAGATCTAGGCCAAATAGGTAATGGCTGATATCTTACTCCAAAACCCTCTCCATGAATTCCTTGTGTATAAACATATCCATCTCCAGCTTGTACAAATCTCTCAAGCTCTCCACTAAACCCGTAGCCAGAAAACGTGAGCTGGTTCCACAAAGTGACCGAAGCTTCCGCTCCGTCAGCTCGCAATTCTTCGACGGCCTGGATAGGAGTATAAAGATTTTTACTGCTCTTATGTAAATATCTTGCAGAAACATCACGGGTTTCCATGTCCATTTCTAGCTCATAAGCTTCTGCAATGCGATTATCTTTTGAGATCCTTGATAAATCTATATCAGCAGGTGCAATTCTCTTTGTCCAGCTAAGTGCTTGGCTGTAGGCTTTGGCTGCTTCTTCGTGATTACCAACGTAAGAATGAACAAATCCCTCCGCAGCTCTAACCCTGGCCAACATTTTTGGGACTTCTTTGCTTATAAAAATTCCTTGAAATTCTTGCGAAGAATCCCAAACCCCAAGGCTTGAAACTAAATCATCAGAATCAAACAAAATAGTAAAGGATGGTCCTTTAAAAATATGTCCGGAAGGAATTTTGTTTGGTGCTGCCAGTAAAGTATTATAAACAAGGTCTAGTTGGGACTGGGTCAAGCTAATATCCAATGCAAAATCTGATTTCTCCCCACCAAAGGCTGTTGTCAATACCCAAACACCTTTCCGTTGTTTTACATACTCTGCTCTTTCCAGAGCTTCCAAAATTTGTGCAGGATTCACCCCAACCCCGACAAAACTTTCTTCGGTAACTTGGCCTCTCCCAAATTCATGATTCCTAAATATTCTTTGCTCAATTCTTCCTAGTTCAAGCAGGATCCCAGTTCGTGCAATTTCCTGATCCATTTTTTCCAGCGGAACAGCGCTTACCAATCCTTTTATTTCTTCTTCTAAACTATCAATTTTTTCTGCAACCGTTAACCCCTCAGGAAGTTGCTCATCATAATTATAAATATATGGGATTTTTTCTCTCGCCCAAACATAAACACTTTGCAAAGCTGAAGAAGCTCGAATTAAACGTTTTCTGTCTTCAGCATTAAACCGCGTTTCTGCCGCAACCCTTCCTCTTATTGATTCAATCGCTTGTTTATACTCTAGAATTGCTCCTTCAAAATCATCCAATTCATACAAGCATTTAGTCCTTCCCATACTAGCCTCAAAACGCAGGTTATCAGCAAAAGGGAAATCAAAAACTGCCGGATCAAGTGCGCTTAACCCTGCTTCATAAGCAGCTTGGGCTTTTGCGTACATTCTCTCTCTTTTTTTCTTGCCGGTACTCCCCCATGCATGCCAGCAATATAAATCTCCTCGTTTAAATTGTACTCTAGCCGTAAGTTCCCCTTCCTTTTGCCCAGCCACGATTGCCTTTTCTGCATCTTTTAAGGCCCTTTTTGCGTCATTAAACCTACGGGCTAAAACCAAGCCATCCGCAACCGACATGTATAGCTCTGCCTTAGTTAGTCCTTTTTCTTCTAGAACATACTGTTGTGCAACCGCCGAACCATATTGTCCTTCCTCTAAAAGCTCTAGCCCCAATGCTGCAGCTGTTTCAGCATATAAAGGATCATAGCTTTGCGTATAGTCACTTTCTAATATTCCAGCTAAACCACTGTTTGCCCATTGAGCAGATGTAGTGGCTCTTACATATAGGTTTGCCTGCGCCAATGTACGATTGCTACTTGGGATATCACCTAAAACACCGTAAACATCTTGAATAGCTTGATTATATACCCCTTTAGTAGCTTCATATTTTTTACGCATTTCGGTTGCTTGTACTGTTGCGCTAACTCCAGCAAAATCAGCTGGGATAGTATGTTCCCATTCATCAGCGGCTTGAATCATGGCAACCTCGGTCATTCCCAAGCGCGCTTCCGCCTCTATTATTGGCATCTCTCTTAAAAATCTTGCTGGATCTGAAGCATCAATTAAGGATTGACGCTGAGCTGATCGATAAGCTTCTCTTGCGGAAGCCAATCCATCTAAATCATATTCTTTTTCTCCGATTTTAGCTGACGCTCGTAACAACTCTGCATAATTTAAAACCAATCTTGATGGAGCTTCTCTTAATTCATCTAATAAGGATGGGTTGCTAAGCATCGCCTGGGCATCGGCTGAAACAACTCCACCAACCGTAACTCCCAACCAATCAGAATAAACTAAAGCTGCCTTATCAAAATAACTTTTCCCTTTTCCTTCACCTTCAATTTTTTCGGTTAATCCTCCGATTGAACCCCACAACCACGCTGCGGTTGAAAGTGCTTTATGAGTTTCTCTTGCCGCAAGCTGACTGTCTGCAAAGGGTCGTAAAACAGCCAAAGCATCGGAAGCCGTTTGATCAAAACCTTGCAGACTAGCTAACACATCTTGATATCTTCCTTCTCTTTCCCACATGCCAGCAGTTAAAACTTGAGCTTGAACTTGCCCTAAGCTTCCCATCACCCCCAACCGAACTCGTTTATTATTATCCGGCGACAAGGCCGCAACCTCTCCATAAATACCGCTGGCTGCCGCTAACACTTCTTCATCTCTATCGCCTGCAGCTCTTAATATTTCGGCTAAAGTAAACGAAAGCTCACCTTCGTCCAAATTCATTTCTTCTAAAACCTGGTCATCAAGCAACCCAGTTGTATCTAATAATGCAAGTTCGTCTGGCAGCGTAACATCACGCAACACATCGGCCTGTAGCCCCTGACTTAATAATTTGTTATAAAACGAAGCCGCTTGCAGAAAACTATTTTTCGCTTTTCCAATTTGTAAAGATCTTCTTTGAATATCTCCTTCGGTTCCATAAGTACCGGCGATGCTTTGATAAGTTCTAAGTTGCAAAGTGCGATCACTGGTTTGCCCGTATAAATCAACTAAGGTGCCACGTGCTTCTCTTAACGTTTGTCCTAAGTTTTCCTTGGCTACATCGAGTCCATCAAAACCGGCCCGCACATATTGCTCACGTGCTTCAGCAATTTCAACATCTTGGTCAACAACTCTTGATTCCACAAAATAGTTAGAATGTGTGCGAACTGACCTTAACTCTCTGCCTGCAGTTTCGTAATCTTTTAAGTCACTAGCTACCATTCCTCGTTTAAAATGCAAAGTATCTTCTGTAAAGAAAGTTTCAACTTGAAGGGTTAATAAGTTCGGAGCAGATAATCCTAAGAAAGCTTTATTTGCTCCGTACAATAGATACTCTTCGTTAATTCTTGCTACATCACGAGGATCCATCCGAGCAGCTTCATCAGGAGTTGGAAGTGCTTCAGTCGGTGCAGTTAAGGCAACGTCCGCAGGCATTAAACCCCCAGCACCTCTAAAGTAGTGGACTGCGCCATAAAGTGCCGCTGCCCTTTCAAAGTTTTCATCTCTAACACCTTGTTCTTGAAGACCAATTGCACCCAAGGAACTATAAGCAGTTGCCCTAGCATCCATGGCAGTTAAAATTCCTGAATGATAGTCTTGTAAGTAGATGGCCTGATTTCCTTTTCCTTGAATAGTACCAAGTCTCCCACTAAGGTCACGTAGCGCAACTTCAGTTAGTTCAAGTGATTTGGCAAGTCTATCCTGGGCAATCCCTATATCGCGTCTTCCCCAATACTCTTGGGTAGACATTGAATTTAAAGTAGTTGATAATCCGATACGCGAACGCGAGAAAACGGTAGGTCTAAAATTCTGAATTCCGCGCAGTTTTCCTTCAGTACTAGGATCTAAGTCAACTATTTTGCGGTATTCGGTTTCTGCTTCACTGTAGCGCTTAGCGGTTCTCAGACTATCGGCTAAGCTTAAATTTAATTCTAATTCGTTAGTAGCTAATTTAGCTAAAATATCGATATCAACTTTACCAACTGCCGTAGGAATATTACCGCTCCAAGGAGTAATGGTCGAGCTACCATCACAAACCCGCTCCAAGCTGTTTCTAACAAAATAAAGGCTGCCAGCTTTTTTTCCTAATACGTTATCAATAACCCACTGGAATGAAACATTCGTCATAACGGGACTTCCATCTTTTGTAATAACCGTTCCGGTTGGGCCTCTCTTAGGAATTTTTTCTTCTTTTGCAATTGCCTCCAACATTTTACTATCATCTTTAAGTTTAGGATCCTCTGGTCCATAAAGGATTACTGTATAAATTGCAGCAGCACGTAATGCATCTTCCGTCCCCGACCCTTTTTCAACATCATTTTCTAACCCAGCTTTTGAGCTATAGGCCCACGCTAAAGTTAAAAGGGTGCTTAATAATATTTCTGGAGGGTTTTTAGGAGGATTTTTACGTAAAATATCCAAACAATATTCAATGGCTAAATCAACTGCTTCCATGGCCTTATCATGATTAGCTATTCTTAAGCGCTTAGCTAATCGCAATAAGTAATCGGCTTTCGCCGCCTCAAGCCGTAAGCTAGTTTCTTTAAATTTTCTTTCGATTCTGGTAATTGAGTCTGCCTCTAAAGTTCCGGCTCTTTCACTTAATACTCGACCTAACCCAACCGAGGTTGAATAACCTAACCTATCCTTAACATAATCAACATAGTTTTCGGTTTTAGATGTCCAACCACCTGCTCCATCTGAAACATATACCTTATGGCCTGTTCCTTCATAAGCATTTTGGGCTTCCCTAATTTTTGCCTCAACCTCATTAAAAGTTCTGCCCAGCATCGCTTCAAAGTCACCATCAAAATGCTGATAAGGATCTTCCAAGACATGTTCCGGCAACAATGATGATTGTAAAACACCTGCCCAACCTAAAAATTCTTCTGGGATAGAAGACTCTACGCTAAATAAAGAATTATTATTAATAACCATATAATTATTAGTGTTATATGGGCTACCGCTATAAACATGGCAGGATGCACAACCAGAAGTAAAATTACACAGTTTTCCTTCCGGGGAAGAAGGCGTAGCTCCAATAAAATCAGAACTCTTTTGGTTAAACATGCACTCATAAAAACCAAGCGCAACTTGAAACTCGCTGTAAGTTCCGTAGCGTTTTTCAGCTGCGGATAATGGGTCTTTCAGTTCTCTGCGGTACGAACCATTTTTCTCGTAAGCTAAAATTGCACCACGTAAAATTGAAAGGTATAAAGTTTTTCTCCAGGGATCACTGCCGTACAAAGATCCAGAAAAAAGGTTTTCTTGAAAAATATTTCCAACAATCGTTCCCGCCGCTTCTCGACTTCGTCCTCTGGCTGCCGAAAAATTATGCGCCCTAAGTAACGTGTCAATCTGTAATAGTGGGAGCAAAGCACCCTGGAGCTGCGTAGATTGCGCCCTAAAACTCGCAACGTCTCCCACCGTCCATTCATCTTGAACAATCATTATGCTATAACCTTGACCACCAAGGTTAATGGTATATCTTTTGCTATCACTGGTTCCCGCTACAGGGGGTGTCATAGACCTATCCTCCTATATATATATCGTCAAAACAACGGGGAAAATTCACTTTTTTTGGGGTTTTTTTAGAAATCAAATTCAAGCGAATAGCCTCTAAAAATCTGTGCAATATTTTGTGCAACTACCATGTTTAATTCACCAGCTTGTTTAATTTCTTTTACGGCTTGATTTAAGTCGGCTTGAGTATCACGACCAAAAACATTTTTAGTTGAAAGTTGATACATAAAGTTACCAATATTAGCGGCATAATCTGGGTCAATACCAGTCGATAACATCGTCATGGTTGCCTTCAACCCAAGCCTTAAGGCCACATCATAATCTTTCTTATCACCACGAATATATAATTCCATTAAACCAACCATTGCTCCAACCGAAGCCGGATCAATTGATAGTGCCTTTTTATACTGATCCTCAGCTTTTACCTGAGCATCTGGATCGGCCTCGCCCCACCACATTAAGTTACCCAATTGAACTCTAGCTTTTGCTTCATAACTTCTTTCTCTAGCAAACATGATTTTAATTGCTCCACGATTTTCAGTTAGTAAATCTAAAAAGGCCTGCGTTTCAGGAGTTAGTGTGATACCGGTTGGGATTTCTTCTCCTAACATTGCTCTAAATAAAATTTCTAGCTCAGACCTAAAAGATTGTAAAACCTTCATACGATCTTCAACTTCGGCCTTAATCAAAAAGGTTTTTCCTTCTTGTAGTAAATCGGCTAATTTTAAGATTGCCTCATACGCAAACAAAGCACGTTGTTCAGGGTTTGATACAAAAACATCAGGGATTAATAATAATGTTTCACGCGCTTGATCAATTTTGGTTGGGTCTGCAGTAGCTGCGCCCCAGTTAAGTAATACGTCTACGGCTTGTTTAATCCAATCAACAGTTTTTGCTCCCCGCGGGTCAGCAGCAATTTCGGCCTGAGCTATTTCAGATGCGGCACGCGCCAACTCGTCATCTCCGGAACTATAAGGCATAGCAAAAAGCTCGGTAAAGACCGGAGAAGAAGTAAACCCAGTATTCAGTCTTGCTAACACTCCAGAAACCGCCGCAAAACTAGTACTATAACTTACATCAATCTTTGCTTGTTGCGCAGTACGCACCGTATCACGTTGGGCACTAGCTATCGCTGCCTTACGAGTAGAAAAATCAACTAACGATTCTCCCGGATTTTGCGTAACGCGAACTTCTACCTCTTGATTAACTTTTGCAACTAAATATTTTTCTTCCTCGGTTAAATATTTTGCCCGAGCAATATTAACACCTGAAACATAGCCAACCGCTTCGGCCAAATAATCAGAATCTTTCATGCCAGCTAATTCTCGCCTAGTTCCCTCTCTAAACAATGCGACCGAAGCTTCGGATGAAGAAATTGCTGTTTCATAAACATCAATTTGTTCCTGAAAACCAACTCCTCCATAAAACAAATCACTATAATGCCGGATAGCTTTATCAGAAAATGTTTTTCTTTGGTCTAATTCTTCTTTTTCTCGCACTCCTCGCATCAACATAACTTTACCCATGGTAGAAACAACTCTCGAATCCATTTCTTCAGGAAAATCTTCTCTAAGTGATATTGCTAAAGAAGCTGCTTTGTAAATTTCTGGATCACCATGCTGCAGATCAGGGTTTGTTTCATTAAAATCTGCAGCCTCAAAGCGCAGAGCATAGCTCGCCGGTAAATCATGGGCTGTAGCAAAGGCTGCGGTCATAGGAGTTCGATCTCCTAAAATACTATTACCTAAAATAACACTAGTATCATAGTAGTATTCTCTGGCCAAACAATCAAACTGGTCAATGGCAGTCTCATATAAAAACGAAGTTGCATAAACAAGTTCGCTTACGGTATAGGCATATAACATTTTACGCGGGATTGGAACACTTAAGTTTGAGCCAAGTAAAAAGGCACGGTCTGGGGAAGCATTTTCTTTCCACCAATCCGCGGTCCCAGAAAAAGGAGTATAGTCTCCATACAAGGCCTTATAATCTTCAAGCAAAATAGTTGATTGCCTAATCGCTTCTCTGCAGCGTCCCAAACGATTTAGCGCCCCAATGTAGGCTCCTCTAAGGTATAAGCTTTTAACCGTTCCCCTACCTTCTCTATCCAACATCCATTTCAGATCATCGGCTACGCGATGTTCAGAAACATTTAAGGTTTTTAAGGTTCCCATATATCTTTTTAAGGCCGAAGCAAAAATAGCTTCTTCCATCATTCCATCCGGACTACTTTCCACAACACAAAGAACTCTAAAAAATGCTCTGGAAGCACTGTGATATTTACCTTCTCCCAATAAACTTTCAGCATACATATAAACCGACGCAGGATCAGTATCAACCAACTGTCGTTCAGATTGATATCTTCTGCGTTGAGCAGAAATTGAATATACAACCTTATTTAACGGTTCAGGAGACCAACCAAAAGCACGAAATTCAACATTGCCAACCCATGGAAGATCGGCATTATATTCTTCAAGTTCAAGGTGATCTCCAGCATAAGGAATATCATTAACAAATCCTCGTGCAAAATAATCTAAATTATAACTTCCTAAAAGTGGGGTAGATAATGTTTCATCTCTGTCCACGCGCGCAACGGATAAGCTATCAAAGCCACCGGTTGCCGGCAATAAAGGAACAACAGTTGCAGTATCGCTTGCCAGGTAACCAGAAGCAGACAAAAGCCCTAGCATTGAAGGATAATATCGGTATCTACGTCGCCCCGATTTTTCTCTATCAATAAGCCCTTTCTCCCCCATCCATTTATCAAAATATTCTGCTCGTCTGCTAGTTGCCACCGCTGAACCACGCTCACTGTTTCCAGCCGCTGCCATAAAGTGACAACTAAGTGCAACACTACTGTCCCACAAATCTACGTGTATAGAATCATCGCGATAAGGTAAAAATTCTTCGATAAAATCAATTTCCCGTTGAGTAACTTTATACTCTGCAGGAACAAAAGCTGCGGTACGGTCATCATGTAAAAGAACGTCTTCTCCAACTTCTTTGTACACACGAATTGCATCGTAGAGTTCGAAAAAGTGAGTACCACCATAGCCAGCTTCCGGGCGAACACTAATTGTTCCATCGTCAGCAACCTCAACTTCTGCCCAGTCAGGTAAAAACCAATAAAGTTTTTGTTCACGAATTACTCTTCTAAGCATTTTGTATAAACCAACCGGAATATCCCAACTACCATCTTCTTTTCCTAAAACTACTTTATGATCATAGGTAAGTTTCCCACCAGCCAGACTTACCCCGTATGTTTGTAGTTCGCGTACCTCAGCCGGAGACAGTTTTGCCTTAAGTAGCATTTGTTGAAATAAAGTAAAATATGGTCCTTCAACCGAAACCGAACTGCTACCCACCTCATAAACTACCCCTTCTAAATAATATTCATTAGCTTTTAGCCGAGCCTCGGCTAAAACTTCAAAAGAATCTCTTCTAAGTCTAAGCCAGTAGTCTTTGTTCCCTTTATCGTATGCGGCAAAATCATAAAAAGCCGCTAATACAAAATAAGAAGGGTTAACAGTAACAGCTCCTTTGATGTCTTCTTCGCCCCATTCATCTGAAACCGTTAATAATAATCTTCCGTTAACTTCCATAATTTCTAACTGCTGTATTCTTTGTAAATAATCTCCGACATGTTGCTGGTAATTTTTCCCGGCAACGTTCGCCAGCCCTCTATCCCAGTAGGTAGCGCCGCCCTTAGAAGTTCGAGATAAGGTATCTGCCCAGACTAAGGCCCAGGCAATATAAACATCGGCATCAGAGGCTGATCCTTTATCTTCTTCTGCCTTAAACTCAACTTCATCCGCACCGCTAGTATAAAAACATTTCCATCCCGGCAAACCCCGATCATTTTTCATCATTTCGGTTCCTCTAAGCAGGGCGTTAAACAACAATTGGTACTCGTCTAGCTTAGCTCTGTCTGCAGCATTATTAGGATCTAGCTTTCGACAAATATTAACAACTGTTTTTAACGCATAGCCCATACCTTCCGAAACTGTTCGGTTACCTTCGGTTGGGGATTGAACAAAAGCCACTTTTTCACCGTTAACTTCTCCGACTGCTAAAAACATATCCGGACCTAAAGCACGATCAAATTCAGTTACAATTTCATCCCGCAAGGAATTAGAAGAGATATTACCGGCAGGATCGGTTGTAATATAAGCAATTACCGGTCTGGGCTGGCCTACGCCAGGTACTCCTAAGCTCATAGGTTAATCCCCTCCTCCCTTTCAAATCTATGCTCTTCATCCAATGGTGGAATCCCTTTATTTAATCTAAACTGAGAAACATAATAATAGCCTAAATCTACCCCTAACCAAGTAATTAGCGAAGCGTAACCTAGAGAAATAATATCTCCATGGCCAATCGCATCACCAACTAAGTGCCCAGTAACTACACGATATAAACCTAAACCTAAAACACCCATTGTAACCGCATTTTTTCTTAAGAAGAAAGAAGCCCCGTCGGTTTCACTGCTTCCCCATCTTCTGGTTTTAATTGGAATTTCATAAGCAGCAGAAGATCCAAAAGTAGAAGCAACCCTACTTATCGCTCTTCTTCCTACGTTCAAAAAGGCGTGATCTACTTTTTCTCTTTCGTAACCAGCGTTAAGCGTTGCTCCTTCGCTAGAACAACCACGATGGCGATAACCGTAACGAATAAGCGTTTCAATCATTGCATAGTTAAGCAATGACAACTCAATTAACCATGATAAAACGTTTTGTCCAGGCACGACGTAAAGATCTAAGGCGGGCATCACAATAGTAGCTGATCCGGTAAACAGAAAAGCTAAAAGCGCATACATGTTAAACATTTTTGGAATTGGGAAAAAGTTATATAAAGCCGTACTAAATAAATCTTGCGCCTGCCGACCAGTAATAGAATGCCGGTTGCGTATTAGGTAACCAGCAATAACTGGCATCAAGGCTGCGTTTGAAGCAATCCAACGTAACTTCTGTGCCATGTCAGTACCGATATTATTCATCGCATCGTTTTCTTGATAAAAACCTTTAACTGAAATAATTTCCATATATTTCTTGAGCAGCAAAGTTGTAAACAAATAATCTTCACTAGGATCTGGTCTGTAAAGCGCTACTTCTCTATACCACTGATTAAGTTTGATGGTTTGTGCAGTAACTCCAACCGCAAGTTTAAAGACAACGTACGCAGCACCACCTAGAGCTAGACCTGAAACCAATGCTGGAGGAACAACAAATGCTCCCACCCCAAACAGCGCAAACCCTAAAGTATGAACACCTAGCGATACAAGCGAAGCTGCCATAAGATATTTAATTCCTCGATCAACTGACATCAATACATCCCAAGCATGTGGTCTTCCTAACAAATGAGCTGCTCTGTTTGCAATAAGCGTACTTTCTTCGCCCTTACTTACTCTTCCTCCCGTCCAACGGTCAAGCAAGTATTGCCCGTAGTAAGAAGAATCTAACATGTTAAGTCTTTCTACATATTCTTGGGTTCTCATCATTGAATCAATCGTTTGACCATTAGCGTATCCGCAAATACTGCCAGTAAAAGCTTCTTTTTGAAGTCGACTACGAACCGTCCAAGGTCTGTTATCAATTCGCTGAGCATTGATGGGCCCTGCCGTTTCTCCAACGTAGGAGTCTCTTTCTTCCTGTGTCATTACATAAACTGATTTCCATTCTGGTACATAATTTTCAAAAGCTTGGAACATTCTTTGCGGATGAACAAAAACTCCATTATGAAAACCAAAGATGCCAGCAAGATCTGCCCATTCTCGGTAAAAAATGTTATCTGTATCATCGTTGCTGAGCTCATCGGCTTCAATTAATTCTCTTTTTGGCATATAGAAACGAGACGGATCCGTATAATTAATAATTGGTTCTCCACGAACTTCGGCCGCCTGCAATACACCTATCATATCAGCTACTGCCTCGAGTCTACCTTCCCTAAAGCGGCCTCCTGCAGCAAAATCATGTTCTCTAAATAAACATGGTGCACTTGGCCCACGCAGCGGAACTTCATGATCTACAATCAAAGCCATTCGTCTCATTACCGCAGAGTACTCGTACCAGACTCCTTTGTCTAATTTGTAATCTGGCCTTTTTGAAATTGAAGTTCCCCACTCAACCAGCTCTGATAAGGTACGCGTTCTTGCACAGAAAAGCTCAGGAACCTCATCTCCGTGACGATAAACTGAACCAGCAGTAAACCATTCCCCACGACAAAATCTTTGGCCAGAAACTTCCATAACTTCGGTCATAGCCCTGCCCCTTCTTCCCTCTAAAGCATGTCTTTCCGTTAAAATCTGGGCTAATTCTTCTGATCCAACCGCTCCCATGGCTCTGGCTTCAAGCACCCCAAGTTGCCCCTCTAGTTCAGAAAGTTCTCTCTCACAAGCAGTTAATCTAGTATTATGTCGGAGGTCTTGCGTACTTCTGTGCTGCGCTTGTTCACCAATTCTAATTAGTTCGTCAACTTCTCTTCGTGAAAGATGTCCCCACTCACTAGCAATAAACCTTCTTAGTCTCTCACCTTGACTAATCAATCTTTGTGCTGCTCTCGCATATTCTGTAAATTCTTGATTTGCAACTCCCGCAAGATCTTCCATTGCAACCCCTGAGCGAAGTTCCGCCGCAGCATAAACAATATTGGTTAATGCATAACCATGAGCGGCTACCGTCACCTTGGTTAACACATCTTGAAGGTTTGCTCTAAGATGGCCAAGGTTTCCAATTCGACTATAGCGTTTAGTAAATCTTCTTTCTGGTGAGGTAAAGCTACGATCAAACCTTCCCCAAATTTCTCGGGTAGCTTGCTCTGTTGATAGACGGCATCCATCTTCATTGCCAACAAAAGTTAAATGAGCTGCTCTTCTTGCAATATCTCCTGAAGTTATGGCTCGATCGATTTTTTCTAAATGATCAATCTCAGCATTAGGCGAAAGTCTAATTAGGTTAGTAACATTATGTTCTAGCTCAAGTTGTATATTTGCCGGAACGGTCCAAAAACCAATGCTTTCTTGGGTTTGCATCCTGCGTAGGTCACGCATGGCGGTTCCAATTTGCATTCTGCCAACCCCTAGCATTTCAAGGTTTGTACAACCATCTTTGTTTCTTAATCCTTCGTCAATACCACAGCGTCGATGAAAAAGCACCGGATGCCGGCTACTTCTCCTAATATTTTCTCTATATGCATTTCTTGCGCGTGCAACTGGCATGATTATCTTGCCTCCGTAATTTCGCCATCTCGATTAGCTTGCCAAAATTCACGAACAATCTCTTCTAGCTCTACCATTAAAGCGTTCCCTTGATTATTTCGATTACCAATTCCACCGGTTCCAGGAGTTGTTAATTCATATCTTAAAGTAGTTAAAATAATATTAGGCGTTGTTTCATCAACAAATTCTTCTAAGGATGCGCCAGCATGCTGCCCTCGCACCATTGCCGTGGCTCTACCCATAAGCACATCTGCCAAATTATAAGCAGAAACTCTAGACACAAGCGCTGGCTCTTCATCTCGTGGTCTACCATGCTCACCAGAAGCTCTCCTGCTTGGCTCACCTTGTGCTTCAACGGATTCTCTTAGCTGTTCTCTAATTACTGAGACTTCTTCTTCTGCCCTAATTAACGCCCCTACCGCAGCAATGAATTGATCGCGGTTTTGCGGCCTAACCAGTGGTGAACCTCGGCGCGGAGATACTTCAGCCGTTCTCCCGGTTGCTTTCACTCTGATTGGTGTTTCTGCTAATAAAAATCTCGGTACTAAATCGGCTAATTCTGAATATGGTAAAATATAACCTTGCTGTCTTCTGCCACCAATTGCTCCTGCCGTTGCTCTGGTTGCTTCTCTAACCACGCTTGTTACAGTTTCTCTTTGCTCAGCCTCTAATTCGGTTGTTCCAAAAATAGATTGGGCTATAGCGTCACGAGCATTTTCACGTCTTTGTTCTACTGGTTGTAAAGCGCTTAAGAGCCAATGATAGGTTCCAGTATCAGCAAGGTTTTCACTTAATGTCCTAAAACCCTTTGTTTCCCAAGCTAACCAATGCGCAAGACCAACTGCAATCCGGTCTACTTCTTGCTGATTTTCTCTAAGTTCTTGTGAAGCAACCGCCCAAACTTCTGCTGCAATTATTCCTGCTTCCCTTGCATGTCGCGGATACTCTGTTTGTATGTAGTTTACTACCAAGGCTTCAACTTCTCTTCTCATGCCATAGTTTGCTCCATCTCCCTCCACCCATTCCTCCCAGTTTTCTGCCGCTCTACCATCTCTACAAATCGTCACACCACTACGCCTTTCTTCAAAAAGGTCACTACCAACGGGTCGGCTCTCGGCTAAAAGTGTTGCAACTCTTTCTCCCAAACGATGCGCTAAAATAAATCGCTCACTTTGCCCTCTTCCGCTCATTCTTCCGGAAAGATCTTCAAAGTATCCTCTATATTCAAAAGCGTTATAAACACGTCGACCAATCAATCTAGCAATACTTGAATTGCCTCTCCCAACAAGTCTTCTCACCCAATCTCCTGGCGATTGCTCAGCTCTAGCAGCTGCCGCTTCTACAACGCGTTGCATATCAGTACGCCCCGCCATACTTCGTGGACCATTTTGTTCAATATCTCTCCAAATGCGAACAATATTTCCTTCTTCGCATTTAGTTTGCGTGCGATGTTCATGAGCTCTGCCAAGCCAGCTAAAAGTCCAAATACGAGAATATAGTCGATCCGGTATTTCATATTGCTCTGCTATGGCTCTAGCTCTAAGTTCTGCATTTGAAACAAGCGCATCCGCAATTAAAGCGTCACTACCCACGTCACTAATCCCAAAACGTTTGCTTAACAAGCTACTAAGTTCACTTTGTTCTCCAGTGCCAATAATTCCAAAAAATAATCTATCGCCTAATTCAGCCATGCTACTGATATCCGGGACAGCGCTTAGACGTTCGGTCATTCTTCTTGCTACTAAATAAGCATGGGCTTCATCAAACTTTCTAGCTCTGGCCATTCCATGCAAAGCAGAAAACACAAAACGTTCGCGGTGAGTTTCTATTGCAAGTACAATTTGATCTCTTTCTTGTGTGGTCAACCCACACTCAATCATTAGCGCTTCACAAAATCTTCCAACAGCTTCGTTATCCCAAATAGTTTCTAAATTTAAGCGGTTATTATCTACAACCAATCGTGGGATCTGTCTTCTTACTCTGCTTAATCTACCAAATCTTAACCTAAGTCCACTTTCTCCAACTAAGGCTTGTAGCGCAGCTGAGCATGCTTTGTCAGCTCCTACCACACCAAAGTCTGTTCTAAAACCTTTAACCTTGCCATCCGAAACCTGGTCATGCCAAATTTCATTACAAACCGTGTCAGCAATCCTTCTAGCTGAAGTATTATATTCTCTTCTTGATAAATGTAGGGCAAGAAAAAGTCGATCGTCACGGGACAAATGGCGAAGGTGCGGCTCAACTTCTCGACCTTCAAAAACATTGTCTAATAAAAATCGGGTCCGCGCCGAAAACTGTTGAGATTGTTTTACGCCACCAATAGAATCAAAATATCCCAAGTCATCAGCATTGTTGTTACAAATTACACGGTAATTACTTCCGTGTACGTGAAAGTTGTCAACATGGGCAGTTAAAAACGGAGGGATTTTTCCTTGTCGATAAGTTCCAAGTCTTGTATAAAATAAAACAGCCATTTGTGGTCGGTTTGCTGGATCCACATCTAACAAAGGTATTCTTTGAGTTTCTGCATATTCTCCAGCTTCACTCTTAAAAGAAAATATGTTCCCGCCTAGTAGGTAGTAACTTTGAAAAATCATCATTAAAGAGAAACTAACAAAGGTAACCAAGTCATGTCCTTTGGCGGTAAGACATAAAGCCAAAGGAACCATCGCTTCATAACCTAAAATTCTAACGGCCTTGGCTACACCAACAAAAACTTGATCCGGCTTATGAAACTCAGGATAGTAAGCCGCTCCTTCTAATCTGGCAGTAGCTGGATTACGTCTACTTAAAGATTGTACAAGTAATTCATGTGCTTCATCCAAACGATTTTCTGCTAGTAAAGAACGAACATCTCTCATTGTTTCCTCAAACATTTGTCGCCAACTACCTACGTGTGCATCTGCTTCTGCACGGCTATATTTCCCTCTCCATCGCATTCTCCGCGCTGCAGTAGAAGTAAAGCTAACTACACTACTTGCTTCTCTTTCAATTCTGGCAGTTGCCCTTGGTAGTTGCTCTCTTCCTTGAACAACAGCATCAAGTTGACCCAACATTCTTGTATAGCCTTGCGCTACTCTTTTTTGCATTTCCAGCGAACTTTCTAGCGCTCTAATACGCGGACCTTCAACAACAAGGCTTTCGAATGCTCCTCTTGCAACCAGCATGCCAGTTAACGCTGCATAACCACCAAGAAAAGACCAACCCCAACCAAACCCACCATCATGACTTGATAAGTAAAGTCTGGTTCCCATACTAACCGCCACCGCTGCTAAAGGAAAAGCGGCTCTTCGAGTTTTATCCCTAAACGTTGGGGAAGTTACTAGTTTTGCTCCAAGAAGTGTTGCTCCAGTTGCAACTGCAACTAAACCAAAGGAAGCCGTATTTAAGGTTGTAAAAGCAACAACTGATCCAATCGTAAGAGCGGCTAAGGTTAGCTGAAAAGAAACGCTGGAACTTCCTCTTTGACTCATTAAAGGACTATATAATCTTTGGTTTCTAGTCGCAGCTATTAAGTTAGCCATTCCTTTTCCGCTTCCTGGAAATAATTTCTCTGAAAGCGCAGCAACATCTGGGGTTGCATCTTTTAGCATTACTAAGGTTCTATCAATAGATGCTGAAGCTGATGACCTTAATCCCCGCACCCCATCAACCAACGAACTCCCTGCTACAAAAGGAGTAGACATTAATCCTCTGGCAGATGAAAGTCCAGCCGCAAGGTGTCTTTCCGTACTTCTCCTGGCCGCATGCAAATGCTGACTCAACCTTGCAGGTTGGCTTTTTACTCTTATTGGGCTAATGCTTTTGCTTACTGGCATAACACCGTCTCCTGTAAAAGTAAATTAAAGCCCTCTCCACAATCCTCCAGAGAAGAATGGAAAAATAAAAATTGTTTCAAGGGCATTAATCTTTTTAATATAAAACTAAGAGGAACTTTGATATCCACAAAGTTCCTCTCAATATTAACTATTGACTGACTTAGTCTTTTTTGATCTCTCTGTCCCTTTTTTGATGAGTCTATAACGCTCATTACCAACACTTCTTTCTAGGGAAACCGGAGGCTCGCTTGTTTTACTGCTCCAATCTCTCCACTCTTCTCTCATATATATATCGTTAAAATGAAAGCAAAATTGCAGTTTTGAAAGGAGAAAATTTTGAAGAATAAGCAGAAGAAAAAGGACACCTCCGGTAAAATATTAAAGATCCCTCGTAGGGATAAAACAAACAAAGGAGGTGTCCCTATGTTATATGCAGGAATCGACGCCCATAAGCGTACCTGCACGATCGTTATTATAGACGATCAAGGCCGAAAAATAAAAGAAAGGAGGATAAAAACTGACGAAGCTGAGATTAAAAGTTTCTTTGCTCCTTACAAAGATAATGTTTGTGCCGTCGTGGAAACTTGTCTCAACTGGCAATTTATCCATAGAATCTTAAGAGATTACATTTTAGATATTAAGGTAGCTCAAAGCTACAAACTAAGAATTATTGCCGAAGCAAACATTAAAACCGATAGCATTGATGCTCTTGCCTTAGCTCAATTATTAAGGGTTGGCTATATCCCGGAAATATTTGTACCTGATGATAAAACCTTAAAGCTTAGAGAGCTAATCAGAACCAGGGTTTACCTAGTTAGGCTTAAAACTAGGCTTAAAAACAAAATTCATAGCATCTTAGACAAAAACGGGTTGCGTCCTTTTTCCGGAACTGATTTATTTGGCAAAGCCGGCCGTAATTTCTTGAGAACTCTAAAAATTGGCAATCCGGAAGAGGGAATTATTAAACGGTTTTTAGGGTTAATTGAGAAGCTGGAAGAAAATGTCAAAGACATTGAAATTATAGTTGGTAATAACGTAGACAACACTCCTACAATTAAATTGCTACGCAGTATTCCTGGTATTGGGAAAATCAGCTCACATTTGCTATTAGCAGAAATTGGTAATATTAAACGTTTCAAAACTAAAGGGAGGTTATGTTCTTTTGCTGGCATTTGCCCAAGAGTTTACTGTTCCGGTGAAACCGAGCGCAGGGGACACATTAGTAAAGCAGGAAATTCATATATCCGCTGGATACTGACTGAATGTGCCCAAGTAGCAAGCCGACATTCTCCTGGCTTAAGAAGAATATTCTGCAAAATTCAAAGGAAACGGGGAACTAAAGTAGCCATCATTGCGGTTGCCAGAAGGTTATTAGAAATTGTGTTTAATGTTTTAACTAAAAAAGAAGAATTTAGTGAAGCAAAAGCTTTTCCTAAAATTAACAAATCCCGATACGCTTGTTTTTTGTCTACCTCCAAGGAGAGGTCTTATATCGTTTAAGCGATCGGGGATGAACCTTTAACATGCTCTGAGATAAGGGCGTATAGGCGTGTATTTATTTAATGCTGTTGTTAACAAGGTTTTTGGAACAAGAAAAACTAAGGGGTTGACTCATGCTTTCATAGGCGTCAAAAATG
>JBDRNN010000164.1:0-6587 GCA_043811145.1 Candidatus Bathyarchaeota archaeon | reverse complement strand
GGGTCTCCCCAAACCATACTTTGAACCTGTTCGCTTGAAATTTCCATAATATTGTTGATCAGTTTCTGTATGTTGTCATTTATCCTAAAGCTGTTTGGCAGTATAGGGTGCTTGAGCTTCCCATTTTCAATATAAAAAGTGCTACCTCGGTTAGTTGCAGAAAAATCTCCTACTGTTGGATTTAAAGGATAGGTATACCAAATTCTTCCGATTAGGATACCTTTCTTAGTGTTCGCTATCAAGTCATCGACGCAAGATTTTCCAGGGTCAACTAGCAGGTTGGTTGGCTGAATGCTAGGGAAGGCGGTGTAGCTTCTACATGGAATTTCTCCGTACCTGAAGCCGTTTCCTGTTGGAGACAACTCCTTAACAGGTGAGGACAACTTGTTCGCATAGTAAGAGTCACTTAGGAAGTTTTTCAATATCCCCTCCTTTATCAGCTCCACCCTTCCGGTTGGAATTCCCTCATCATCATATTTTTTGGAAGCTATACCTTCCTTAGACCTGCCATCATCGGTTAATGTAAATTTTTGAGAAGCTACCACTTCTCCAAGTCTTCCCTTAAAATACGATATGCCCGCATCTATCGCAGCCAGATTAACGGCATATGACACTACAAATTCCATTAGTTCTGCAACTGCGAAAGGACCCATAATAACTTCATATTTATCCGGTATTATCTTCTCTCCCTTGATGTCTTTCAACTGAATCTGTGCAGCTTCGGAACCCGCCTTCATTGGGTCAAAATCCTTTAGGCTTTTTGAACAAGTTTGTCCCACACCTGAGATCTCATCTCCTTTTTCGGCTGTAATAGATGAAAAGATGAAAGTGTTAATATCGGAACAATCAACTCCGAGAGAATTTCTGATCCAGCATTCATCAACAACAATATTTATCGATCCTGAAATATCCAGTTCAGCGTTAATTCCCTTGGCGGTTTCTATAACGCTTTTACCCCATTTCACAGTCTCCTCAGCCTCAAGGTTCAACAGATCCTTGTCATGGCCTATCGCTAAATCCTCGGCCTTCTTAGGCTCAGGCAACGACTTGAAGTCAGGGTCAGATTTCTTAGATTTGGCAATTTTGAACGCTTTTTCTAGAGCATTTTTCAGTCCTTCTTCTGATAAGTCGGTTGAAGAAGTAAGACCTATGGACTTGTTTAGGACAAATCTTATACCTACGCCCTTTATCGCTAAGCTTTTTGCCTCTAAAACCTCGTTGTTTGCTAGTCTGATGGTGATCAATCTATTTCTGGAGCCGTAAGCTTCAACTTGGTCTGGATTAAATTTTTCTGATAACTCTATTATCCTGTCAACAGTATGCTCCACGTATATCACCCCGATTCTACAATGACCCCGTAACCTCGGATATGAGGACCTCCATTCCCTACTCGCATGACCTGCATAGGATCGCCCTTTCCGCAGTTAGGAATGGGGAAAACTTTCAAATCATTGCCGATTGCGTCTAAGTTTGAGAGAAAATTGGGGGAGGTTCCTGTTAAAGACGCGCCTCGTAAAAGTTCTGAAATTTCCCCCTTCTTTATCAGAAAAGCTTCTTTGGCAGAAATTCTGAAATTGTATCGTCTGGAGTCAATTGAAGGAACTTTTTCTCCCTTCAAGTATATGCCTTCCTCTACGCCCTCAAACATTTCCTCAACCTTCCAATCGCCCTTATCAATGAATGTATTTGTCATTCTAATTAGAGGCGCATGTAAAGCGGTTGCAGCTCTCATAGCTCCGTTTGGTTGACTATCAAAAATCTTCGCAGTCTCCCGGCTTTGGAGAAGCTCCTTTAATAACCCCTTATCTATGTTAACAATTCTCTGGGCAGGTACTCCTTCATCATCATACCTAAATGAACCTAGAAACCCTTCCAAAGTTGCATCAGAAACTACACTAAGCCCCTCAGAAAAGACTTTCTGCCCAATCTTATCTTTCCACCAAGCCCTCCCCGCCCAGGCAGCTTCTTTTCCTATTAGCCTGTCCGCTTCGGAAGGATGACCTACTATCTCATGAACCAAGAGTGATACAAACTCAGGGTCTAAAATAACTGTTGACTTCATTGCTTTAGCGGGTTTTGCCTCTGCTAGGTTTAAAGCTTTTTTCGCCGTCTCCTCTGAATGTTCAACCAAATCATATTCTCTTAAGGTTTCGAAGCCTTTTGCTCCTCCCTCTGTGTGAGTGTAAAATTCTGATATGCCTGCTTTGGTTGCATTGGCAAAAAGTCTCCCAAATACAAACAGCTGTGACTGTTGGATATATGCACCTTCGGATGAGGTGAAAATTTTATCAAAAAGAATAGTTGAGATGCCTACTGCAGCTTTGCTGATAGCCGAATTGAAACGCAACATTCTTTTGCTGGCTTCGGTGCAAATATTCATCTTCTCTTCGATTGGAATGTCTTTTGGGTCTATCTGAAATTTAGCATCAATTTTATCCTCGATGGGTCTTATCTCCGCCAATTCAATTCTTCGGGAAGATGATCTAACCGCCTTAGCAAGCTTTACAGCTTCTTCAATGACATTAAAAATAACATCATCAAACCGCTTTTCCTCTAATATTGATGCCGCGAAACCCCAAGAGCCTCCTGCTAAGGCTCGGGCTCCAACTCTCCACTCTGTGGAATATTCCGCATCTTTAGGGTCTCCATCTTCAGCTCCAACTCCTTCTGAGGTTACCTTCTCAACTCGGACATCTATGAAACTGCCACCCAACTCTATGCCTTTATCGATACCTTTGGCCAGTATTTCTTTCATGCTCTCAAGAGCACCTCATCCAAGTTAAGCGGCATTACAAAGCTTATGTATTTAAAAACACTGATTAGTTTAACATTCTAGAGTGGTGGATATGAGCAAACCTACTGATATTGGATCCGTGAAAATAGGGCACTATATAATTATTGAGGGTGAACCCTGTAAGATTGTTGAATATGAAAAATCGAAACCTGGAAAACATGGTTCAGCAAAGGCTAGAATTGTAGCTATCGGGTTATACGATAGTGTAAAAAGAAGTTTAGTGAGTCCAGTCGATGGGCGAACCGAAGTTCCCATAATCGAAAAGGAAACTGCTCAGGTAATTTCCATTGGAGCTACAGTTCAATTGATGAACCTTGAAAATTACCAAGTTTTCGAGGCACAAATTCCTGAGGACGAGGAAATAAAAGAAAAATTGGCAAGTGGAATTGAAGTTGAATACTGGAAAATTTTAGACAGAGTAAAGATAGTTCGGGTTAAGGGCGCACATTAACAAGTACGTTAAGAGGAAATTTTTCGTTGAAATATGTCAGACAGATGAGACTACATCCTGACTCTAGAGCATCAGACATTATCAACGTAATGCGTTCAAGCGGTGTTTTAGGTGGAGGTAGAGTCGCTAGGGCTGCAGATTTGTTGAAAACAATGTTTGAAGACCCTTCCTACACAGTTTTTCTAACTTTAGCGGGACCCGTCGTTCCAGGTGGACTAAAACTCATAATATCTGACCTTTTAAGAAGCAAACACGTAGATGCTATCGTTAGTAATGGTGCTAACATTACGCATGACATTATCGAGGCTTTGGGTTGTAAACATATTCAAGGTGACATTTGCGCTGACGATACGAAACTTTTGAGTAGAGCGATTGGGAGGATTGGAGATATATATGTCAATCAGAAAGCCTTCAAGATGCTTGAAAAAACCAGTTACCGCATCATTGAAGCTCGAAAGAAGAAAAAGAAATCACCTCTGTCGGTTTGTGATTTGCTTGATGAATTCGGTAGGGCCCTTAAAGACAAAGAATCAATACTCGTGAACGCAACAAAAGTCGGGGCGCCAATTTTTTCTCCGGGAATTTTAGACTCAATGTTAGGTCTACACATCTGGACCTATGGGCAGCTTAACAATTTCAAGTTAGACGTATTAAAAGACATGAACAAAATGGCTGATATAATCTTTGATTCAAAAAAAATCGGGGTTATAATCTTGGGCGGCGGTATGCCCAAACATTTTACTTTGGGAGCGACTATGTTAAAAGGTGGCGTGGATGCAGCTATCCAAATTACTATGGACCGACCTGAAACAGGCAGTCTCTCCGGTGCTAGCTTAGAAGAAGCAATATCTTGGAAAAAAGCTAAAGTGAAAGGTAAACTGGTTACCGTTATCGCAGATTTTACGATAGTTTTTCCACTATTGGTGTCGTATGCACTATCTTAGCGATAGTTCAAATGTGGATTTGAGCTTTATCTCAGTTAAATAAATTCAAGGTTAACTCTAGTTTATGAGTAAATAAACTATATATACAGAGGTTACACACTACTCTATTAGATTAAAAAATGGGAAAACAAGTTGAAAATTGGTTAAATGAGCTAACAGAATCAACTAGTAAATTGTACAAAGCGCACTTTAACTTGTTTCTCAAATGGGCAGATAATAAAGTAGACCTTCAAAAAATAAACAATCAAGTTGTTCGAGATTATCTTCTATATCGCAAAACAAATGCCTGGTCAACACAAACACGAAAAGCAGGCTTAGCGGTTCTAAGAAGCTATTGTGATTTTATCAAAAAGCCATTGAAGAAAATCAGTCGAGCTGAATTGAATAATTTGTTAGAACCGAGTAAAATAGATGTCCAAAAAGCAATGATCCAGCGTCCTTTAAAAGTGAGAGATATCAAAGAAGTTTTAGTTTGGGGCTATCAGCCATACAAAACGATCATACAACTTATGTTTCAAAGTGGAATGGGATTGGCTGAATTCGAATATTTCAACATGTATGGCTGGGATCAAATCAAAGATCAATTGAATAATGCGGGTGCAATGAAGATAAATCTGATTAGAAAAAAAACAAGTCAACAAAAAGTTCAAACATATTATACTTTTATCGGTGAGGAAGGCAAACAGGCAATAAAAGATTGGCTGAAGATTCGGGCAAAAGATTTTGGAGAAATTAAGGACGGTGACCCCATCTTCATAGTGCGACATAAAATTACACATAAAGTAGTACCGCCCAAGGGATATTCAATTGAGATGTTTTTGATCAGAATGCAGAAGAAACTGAACATAAAGCCATTAATCGACGACAAATTTCACACAAGATATTTGCTTCACGCTCATGAAATGCGCGATGTTTTTAAATCTCTCTGTACTTTAGCGGGTGTTAATGCTGTTGCATCTGAATTCTTTCTCGGACACACAATCGATAAACTTGGATATGACAAAAGTCCACTATATGATTCAAACTTCTTCATGAATGAGTATTTGAAAGTCGAACCAAAACTCGGAATATGGAATATTGTCACAGATGAGGCAAATCAATTAAAAACAATGATCAAAAACAAATTTGTAGACTTGGATAAAATGGACTTGGAGCAATTGCGAAATATTGGATCAACTCTAGGAATTCATACAACTGAGCCATCTGTAGAAGGTAGAGGACTTGTTCAAATAAGCGACGGCATGATGGCATTTCCAGAAAATACACCATATGAAATTAAGAGACAATTGGTCGCAATGATTTATCACAAGCTAGGTCTAAGACCTGAAAAGGATGAAGCAGGGAATCCGATACCTAAGCCAAAGAAGATAGAAACTAACGGAGGATCTCCAAACACACAGAAAATCATAGATGAAAATGACTTGGTGGAGAGGTCCAAGGTTTGAAACCGCAACTTTCCCAGCGAGATAGGGTGTGTAATTTCATCTCTATTGTATCTTTAATACAAAATTAAAAATACATTTTGACTTCGCTTATTTTCCGTGATACATATTGCATTCCATGCTACCGAATGTTTTATTTATAAAAAATACAAAAGATCCATAAAAACGAGGGTTCATAATGAACGGCTTGACAAGGGGTTCAATGTACATTACCTTTTACCATGCAATAGTAGCATGCTTCATAACGGTACTAATTGTTGTGCCTGGGTTCCAGATACCTAGGATAATAGCCGGTGGAAATACCGGCATGTGGTTTACAGTTGGATACATCCTTTATCTTATAGTTGGAGCGGGAGGAAATGCTGGCTTCTCACAAATCTGTAGATTGACTGCTTTATCTGAAGTGGTTAAAAGACCTGTCAAGATTTTAGGATATATTAGTCTTATATTGTTTAACACTGGACTCATGGGTGCAACATATATGTTGATGTATGCTGGTTATCATGCAGGTTACATGGAACATGTGATACCTGTGTTAACAGGAGCTGGACCAGATTTCTTAGCTATACATGAATTTCTGGTCGTTTTTGTCGAGCCGATAGGCGCTTTCGTTATAATGACAGTAATAGGCATGATCGTATGTCTAATAAGCTTGTCTAGATGCAAGTGAAGAAAAAAAGTAATATCGTTACAGAATTTAGTAACGCCTCAAAAGAAACATTTAACGCTAATGAAAAACTCACAAAGATCGAACAAGCCAAAAATGAACCCCTTCTCAAAAAAGGGAAATGCATGAGAAACCGCAGGTGTCTTATTGGTGGACCGGCTGGGATTCGAAGCATTTTTGTAGCTAAAATCGGTTCCAAAATTTAGGTTCAAACTTCTAGAGGGCTTGAGCTTATCATGTGGGATGGGATTTTATCCCCTATTTGCTAGTGATAATAAATAATTAAGAA
>JBDRNN010000163.1:0-2041 GCA_043811145.1 Candidatus Bathyarchaeota archaeon | reverse complement strand
ACTCCTCCGCATGGTTTGATTATACGAAATCCTGCGTTTGATGTGACTAGAAGAGAGTTTATTCACGGAATCATATGCGAAGAAGGAATAATGCCTCCCCACGCGATAAGCGAGCTGATAACCAGGAAGCACCCATGGATTTTCGAAACAACCTAGATGTGGTTCACTCTTTTTCTTTGTTGCGAGGCTTTATGTTCCTGATTTTCTGTTCTACATTTACCAGCTTCTTTTCCAGCTCTCTTATTTTAATGGCGTAACGTTCTAGCCGTTTTCCGTCTATGGCAATCCAGAGCGCGATGACCACGCCAGAGACTCCCACTATAACATAGTAGCTGTAGATGGCTAAGAGCCAATCTTCCATTTGCCCCCAAGAACTGTTCAGAAGATAGACTGTAACAAAAATCATGATCAGAAAGTTCAGCAGATGAAAATAAGCCAAAAAAGTTCGCATCCTCACCTGTTTCACTCTCTTTAAATAAGGTTCTACGGTTTCAGCTTAAAGCTTTCCGCACCCGCACCCAAAAATAACAGTCCCAAAATTACCCACATCTGTTTTCAGCATAATTGTTAAGAAGAGTTTTTAGCCCCGAACCGCTTCATAAAACATAGTGGAGATAACGTTATGCAGACTTTGAGGAGTATCCGCGAGAAGATTGCAAAACTGGAACTTGAGAAGGCTGAACTTCAGGCAGAACTGGAAGAACTCAAAGAAAAGGCGGAAACAAGAGCCGACTCCCTAGAAGACGAGGTAGCACAGCTGCGAGAAGAAGCAGAAGAACTGAAAAAGATGCTCAACAACCTCTAACAACAGCAACAGCGCCAATCATATTAGGAGACTAATAGAGGTATATTGTTGAAAACAGTCTTGTAGCTAAAATTAGAGTTTATTTTAGTAAAATTGATATACCTCTATGCGAAAATATGAGGTAAAAGAAAATGGGGTTAGCCATGAGTGTTCAAGAGTTCTTAGATAGTCTACCATCGAAGGGCACAAAGAAAGTCTACAAATATGGCTTGAACAAATTTTTAGCATGGTCTGAAAAAACAGCAAATGAGGTTCTTGAAGAACGTAAGGACGACTTGACTCAAAGACCAAATGAAGACATTGTAACCTACAGAAATAGGGCATCAAACTATGAAAAAATCATCGAAGCTTTCTACAATTACCTAATAGAGAAAGGCTATAAAATTAACGCAGCAAAATCCGTGACCCATGGAATCAGACAACTTTTTCGTTATTACCACATGGATGTTAGAATGAGAAGCGGTTCAAATGTTAATCGAATAGTTAAAACTCAGAAAAGCTTTCCATTGACCATTGAACATGTTGGCAAAATGTATGCTGTAGCTGACTTTCGTGAAAGAGTTATCTTGAGCCTAGCAACCGACTTGGGCTTACGTATTGGAGACTTTCTTGAAATAAAAAAAGATGACTTGCCTGATCTTTCTCTTGAAGCTCCAATTAGTTTTGATGTTATGACAGACAAAGAAGATGGCATAGCCAAGGGATTTCTAAGTCAAGAAACAGTAGAGTTGCTAAAAAAATATCTTGAGACATTGCCTGAGGATAATCCTTACTTGTTCCCTTCAAACCAAAAAAACCTAAAGTCAATAAGTAAAACTCAGGTAGGTAATCTGCTTAGAGATTTGGCACAAAAAGCTGAGATTAAAATAGCAAATGGGAAAAGTTTGTCATTTCACTGTTTTCGAAAAATGTTTCTGAGCGCTGCAATAGATTCTGGAATTGGTTTAACTGCAGGAAAAATTCTTTGTGGAAAGACTGTTGATAGCAACGACAGCACATATCTCACCACAGTTAAACTTAGACAACATTTCATTCAACTAAAGAAATTCTTGGCCATTAATGAACAGCCTAAAATTGAGACTGAAAAAATTGAGTCTTTGAAAAAGGCGATAGTCAAACTTCAGGAAGATTTGACATCTCAGAAAATAATCAGTGAAAATGTCACTGAGAAGAACCTTGAGTTAGAGTTACGAATTGAAGAATTGACAAGCGGACAAACAGGTTTAGAGAAGGAAG
>JBDRNN010000162.1:0-15133 GCA_043811145.1 Candidatus Bathyarchaeota archaeon | reverse complement strand
AGGAAGCCTATGATAGCCCGATGCCATCTGGCAACTCAGTTGCAGCTTCAAACATTTTAAGACTTGCTGAGTTTACTGGAAAGGAGAAACTTCGAACTATAGCTAAAAATGTGTTCCAGACTTTCCATGAGCAACTAGTAGAGGAAGCGCCAGGCCATACTCAAATGCTCTGTGCTGTCGACTTTTACCTAGAAAGTCCCATCCAAATTGTTTTCTCAAGCAATGGTAACGTTAGCAATATCCGGGATTTTGTAAAAGAAACCAACCGTTACTTCTTGCCAAACAAGGTTACTGCTTCAACACATCATGGAGTTTCTGACGAAAAACTTTTGGAACAGATTCCTCTTCTTAAAGGCAAAAAAGCTATCCAGGGCAAACCCACTGTTTACATATGCAGAGAGTTTTCCTGCGAGAAACCCATAACCGAGATTTCGGTTTTGCGCAAGGAACTATCCTCACTATCTATTTTAGAAGGTTAACATGATGAAAAAAAGACCTTCCCCCCAGCTCATATCACGTGAAAAAACCGCGTTAGTAATTATCGACGTTCAAGAAAAGTTGCTTCAGTTAGTCTCGGAAAAAGAGAAACTTGTTAAAAATATTGTAAAATTGATAAAGTTTGCCGAGATAATTAATATTCCGATTATTTTAACCGAACAGTACCCAAAAGGCTTAGGATTAACTGTCAAAGCTATAAGAAAAACATTAACAGGCGTTAGTCCAATTGCGAAAACATCTTTCAACTGTTTTGCTTCTAAAGAGTTTAACGGGTGGCTGTTAAAACGAAAGATATCTACACTAATGATCACAGGGATAGAAGCACATATCTGCATTTTCCAGACTGCGCTAGAAGCAGTGGATAATTTCCAAGTTTGTGTGATATCTGACGCTGTTGCTTCCCGCACAAAGGAAAACTGGCAAGTTGCCTTAGAACGCATGAGACAAAATGGCGTAATAATTTCCTCTACAGAAATGGCAATATGCGAGCTACTAAAGGATGCTAAAACAAAAGAGTTCAAAAAGTCATTGAATTTATTGAAATAATTTACAAATTATACAAGTTTTATACTCAGGTCTTTTTTGCCCGTAGTCTTTCCCAAAAAGATTAAAAGCCCTGTGAAAATCTCAAGAATGAAAGCATTTTTGAGAGGTCCTGCGTCTATAGGACGAAGATTTGGTATGCAGGACACTAATCCATTAACCCGTTTTTTTGCCTCACTGTCATTGCCACATATAAGTACATCAAATCCCAACGGGTTATCAAGCTCATAGAGAACATCAGCGGGGATAGTATGGAATGCCGCGATCGTTTTCGCACCTGTGATTTTTGTCATAAGAGCTATACGTTCAGCTACCGAGATTCCTTCGAACAAGGGCATGATTTCTCGGCCGGACACCTTAACTGGAACTATCGGAGTTATAAGAATATGATCATCACGAAGATTGTCAGAGATTTTTGAAATAGCTTCATCTAGAGCTTCATAAGGAATTGTCAAGAAAACTATATCGGCGTTTTGGACCACTTCATCGAGCAACCCACCATCCACAGATGAATGGGGAACCATTCGAGCTACTTCATTTGCAGTTTTCAAGGCTTTTTCCAGACTTCTAGATCCCACTAGAACTTTACAGCCAGATTTGGCCAATCTCAGTGCAAGCCCAAAGCCCTGGCGCCCAGAGCCGCCTATAATTGCCACTTTCAAGTTTTCAAGTCGACAGTACTTTCCAAAAGAAACTTTACTTGTGATTTTGAAGCGCTTTATAGCGTCAGCAACGTTAATGATGCCTATTGGTTTGTTTTTCTCTCCAACGACCACTACATTCTTAACTCTGTGGATTTGGAGCTTTTCCAATATATCATCAGGTGAAACATTTTCGCGCACAGTTATGGGGGGAAAACTCATTATATCTTCTACTCTAAGGGTTTCTACGTTGGCGTTACTTCTAAGAGCTTTAAGGCAATCCCAAACTGTTATCACTCCTCGAACAGCGTTCATATCATCAGTTACAAGGATCATGTCAGTTTTCCGACTTACCAGATCTTCCCAGAGGTCCCCAAGTTTAGCATCTGATTTGACAAGCTTAAATTCACTGCTAAAAAACGTGCTCATCAAGATCACACTAGTCAGTGAGATAAAGACGAATGTGAAGCTTTTAACTTTAAACTATCCAGTCGAGCTGGCATTCAATCGTTTATCTCGAGCAAGTCAAGCGAAGCTTTGAGTATTTCGGGACTTAACTTTCCTGAGGTGAAAGTGTTTCCTGTTACTAGATTATTAACCGTTATTTTTGCTGGTGCAAATAACCCAGGATCGATTTTATAGAAGTCGTAGCCAGATGCTTTAAAAGTTTCATAGAAGGGTTTACCATAGTCTCTAGAAGAAAGCGAGGGAACCTCATCTAGGATGTTAGTGATTTCGTCATCATTTTTGCATTTCACATCGCAGATTATGTCGCCTCCATAGAGAATCATATCATTTGTGATTCCCATCGCCATAGTACTTTTAGGATGCACCGGGGCAATCGGACAACTACCCCTAGCCGAAACTATCATGTTAGGGTTAAAACCAACCTCAGTAAGTTTATGAACCCCGGTCTCAACCACTCTTCCTGCAACTTGAGTGGATCCTACGATACTGGAAATTGAAGCAACTACCAAATACAACTTTGATTCAGCAACTTCGCACTCTTTTGAAATATATTTAATCGCGCGATCAGTTGGAAGTTTATCGGATTCTATCACTAAAGTTGCAATTTCAGCTTTTTCTCTGTAACAAATTTTCTCATATATTTTCTTAGGCTGCATGGAGATGGCTCTTGCTGGACCTGAACCTAGTGCATAAAAATCGTCTGTTTTTATCGCCCATCCAGCAAACTGTGAACCTAAGGTAACTACGGCAGGATGCCCAGTTATGGTTTCATGAAGAGTGGGAAGTTCTAAGGCGCCATACTTTCCATTTTTTGTAGAAACTTCGGCGAGACCCCCCAGACAAACTAAGGTAACGAGAACTCCTGCGTCCATATTTCCTTTTGCCTTTACTCCCGCATCAATAATGGTCGCACCAGAAGAGTGCTTGCTAATTTCGACACCAAGTTCTTTATTTTTTTGCATTAATTTTTCAATGGAAAGTAAAGAAAGCTTGTTTAAATTAAGAGCCGGATCTGGAAAAACTTCATTTAATGGATTTAGATGTCTGTTTCTGCATCTCGCGATGAAGATTTTTCCATTTCCGCCGTCTAATATGTCTCCTGTGTAAACATAAAATGAGCTGGAGATTTTCTCTTGGGCACATTTGACCTTATTTTTTGTATTGGAGAAAGTGAAGCTGACAGGAATTTCTGATAGATTTCCTTTTATTATGATTCTTCCGCCTTTCATCCCATAACCAACCTTGCCCTCGCAGTTTCCGCCTATAACAATTACTCCGTTTTCCATATTCAAACCTGCAAAAAGACCTACATTGCCATCGACGGAAATTAAACCGTTAGTCATTCCTTTACCTAGTCTGCTGCCTGCATTTCCGTGAATAAGAATTGTACCACCCAGCATGCCTTTTGCTGTTCCTCGATAGGATACGGCAGTATAATCGCCAACATTTCCAAAAATTTCTATTTGTCCATCCTTCATCATCGACCCAACCCAAGAGCCACCTTGACCATTAACTGTAATCGAACCTCCACGCATTTCTTGACCTAAGTAAAAGCCCACATCACCATTGACTTTGATAGAACCTTCCGTCATGCCCTTTCCTATGTACCTAAACCTAGATAGGTCACCATTAATGACCAGGTTTGTTTCTTTCGTGGAGTTGGGAATATCATCCTTAACATCAACGCTGAAAAAGGTAGACAGGGGAAAGGTTGTGTTACCCTCTAAGAGTTCCAAGCTTTTAATTTCATCGGCTCCTTTACCTGCAAAAACATCAGGAGATAGATTGGAGGCATATACCGGGAGTCTTACTGCGCGTTTTAAATCAAGTTTTATTTCAGTCATTTAACTTCATTCCAGAGGGATGGGTGCTGACCTGCTCAAGTAGCTTTCAGCTACAGGATAGTTTTCCATTTTCACTGTGTAGTAGCTATCGAAGTTGGATTTCAAGTTAGAAACCATTGAATCATAAATATCGGGCTGGATCTGTGGCTTCACCCAAAAGGTTCTGCCCTCCATTTGTTTAACAATTTCGCCTCCTTTAACGACGATTTGTCCTTCCTTCATAACATGGATTGCATGCCTGAAGGCTTTCCTAACTACTTTATAATCTTTGGATGGATCCACCTCTCGGGGATTTATGGGGTAAACCGCAACGTCAGCATCAGCTCCCACGCTTAAATGCCCTTTCCCAGCCAATCCCAAGGATTTAGCTGTTCCAGCTCTAGTCACTATAGCTATTTCATAAAAAGAGTATTCACGATCTATTGCTGAAAGAACCGTTCTTCGACGAGCGTTTCTGGGAACCTTCGAAAGTATTTTTTCTCTAGGCTTTTTGCTCATTAACCAAGCTATTACCCTTGGATATTCGGTGAAAGGACCTCCATTGGGATGATCGGTAGTTAAGCAAACCTTCCAGGGGTCTTTTATGAGTAGCGCAGCTTCAAGTCCAATAGCCCACTGAACCGCGTTAACGTAGTTCGAGCGTTTGTAGGTGTAGGGTACAACTCCTGAACTCGTTTCAGTTTCTACATCAGTATTGCTCCATTTGTTTCCAGTGAGGAGGTGCAGCTGAAATTGGAAGGGTCCATCTGCAGTCATAGTGGTTGTATCTGTGAAAATTATTTGTCCTAGGTCTATTGTTACATGGCTGTGAGAATTAACATAGTCGGATATCTCTTTGGCTCCGGAACCTATAGAAAGCCAATCTCGCCCACTGTAACCTTCGAATTGAATGTGAGTCATATGAATTATGGGTTTATCACCAGCAAGGTCTCTAACACAATCCATTGTTTCGATTGTATTTGCATAGTTTCCAGGTTTGCCCAAACAGTTTGGGTGGACATGTATTGCGTGGGGAAGCTTGAGTTTTTTGTTAACCTTGCATAATCCGCGGACAATTTCTCTAGGAGTTATGTTGAAATTTGGAACCGGATCATCAAGACTAGCAGCGTTTCCACCATTGCTCCAGCATTCAAGACCGCCTGGATTGACTATTTTTATAGCGTAACCTTTGGTTGCCTTAAGCATCCAAGCAACAAAGGCAGCGCACTCATCAACATTATTCTGGGATAGATATTGCATAACCATCCAGTTGTTTCCGAAGAGAGGAAAACAGCCTTTATCGACTATTGGAATGTCATTCAACTCGTCATGTGTATGTCTTGTTTTAAGGGGGGGTGTTGCTGGTTCGAAGACTGTGGTATAACCCATTTTTGCATATCTGTAACCAGTGGTAAAAATGGACGGTATGGAATGACCGACTCCAGAACGTGTTAAACGAGTTTTTGTCTCAACATCCTTGTAATGGTCCTCAGGTCGCAGAATTCTGCCAGCATTGACTTTAGGTCCGGCGATATGAGAGTGGATGTCCACACCACCAGGCATAACCATCATATTTGATGCGTCTATTATAGTGGCACTGTTGCTTACGTCTTCTACAATTTTATTGTTTTTAATAGCGATGTCCATTTCTTCGCCATCGATGCCATTAATAGGGTCGTATACTATTCCATTTCGAATTAGAAATTCGGACAAGAGTTATATCCCCTTTAGTTCTTTGACCTTCTTGAGAATTTGTTGCAGAATCACAGTATCAGGAAGACAATTTGGCGGAGGGTCAACAAACTTTCTTGCAAAAAGTGGTACACCATCCATTCTATAGATTGAACCCGAAGATTCGATTCCCAGATAAGCTGAAGGGAAAACTGTATCCGCTAAAATACAGGTAGCATTAAATGATGGATCAACAACAATTACTGGAATTTTGGAAAGGCTCCTAACCGCAGATTGGGGGAAGTGAGCTACTGGGTCAGAAGCAACAACAAAGGCTGCATCGCATTCGCCGCGAGATAGAACATCGATGCTTGTTGTTTCGCCAGGGTTATACCTAGGGTAACCGTGGCTGAAGTCAACACCAAATGGATAACCAGTTTGCCAAGAAAAAACTTTGTTTGCACCCGTTACATTATGGTGGCCCCGCATAGGCATTATAGAGAACTTTGTTTTCAGGTTAAGGTCTCTTATCAGCGAAAGTGCTGCGGCGATATTTTCACATTTACCCGTTGACATCGTCAAACCTAAGCCGAAGAAAATGATACCGTGCTCACAACTTGCCATTATGTCAGCTAGTTCTTCAATTTCTTCAACTGGAACCCCTGCAACCTCTTCAGTCTCAAAATTCTCATCTTTAATCGCCATTCTCAGAGCAGTTATTAAGTCATAGTCTTTTCCAGATATAGGCTGAATGAATTTGTCGGCAATCTTTGCGGTGGTAGTTCGCCTAGTATCTACTACAATGATTTTTCGATCCTTACGTGTTTGCTTAAATCTTCCTTTGCTTAGAACATACCGCGGCATATGTCTTGGGTGAGCTTGAGTTGGATTGCAACCCCAGTATATTATTAGATCAGCTCTATGTCTGATCTGTCCAAGAGAACAGGAGACTTCGCCCATTTCTTGAACTGCTTCCATCCCCGGCCCATGGCAAACGGAAGAAGTGTTATCTATTAGACCTCCAAGCGTTTCAACAAGCTCTAGTCCAACTTTAATAGTCTCACATGAAGTATTACTCCAACCATAAAACAAAGGATATTTTGCTTCAGTCAATATTTCAGCTGCTCGATTTACGGCTTCATTTAAATTAACCTTAACGAGATTGCCGTTGGTTCTTATCATGGGGTCTAGAGTTCTTTCTTTTTGGCAATTCAGAAGCTTCTCAGCGGATATAGCGCATGAGTACTTGGAGCTGACCACTAAATTGTTTTCTACATTAACTTCGATGTCATCACAGGTGCATCCACACCAGGTACAAATAATATTTTTGTGAGCCTGCAATTATTTGCCACCATACACAGATTTAACCAAATCTTCAAGGTCCAAAACTTTCTCAGTTGGGGCAGGTTTGACTTCGACTTCTACCCGCTTAAATTGAGGCATACCCGTACCATCGGTATCAGATCCAATCAACACATTAACCCAAGGTCCTAAAGGCACAAAAACAATTCCAGGAGTAGGTTCCTTAGACAGACGTGATTTAAGAACGATAGAACCATGTTTTGACGTAACCATTACGTTTTGTTCTGGTTCTAAACCTATCAGCTTCAGGTCGTTCTCATCTATTTCACAAACAGTTACGCTCTCTTTATAGGCAGATGAGAGTTTTCCCCGCTCCTTACCTTTTCCCTGAGCCAACGTTCTCCCAGTAATAAGAATTGCCTTCAAAAATATGCCCCAAAGGTTAATTCTATTAGCCTGCTAAAACATTTTAAAATTTCGATTTAATATTGCAAGACTTTATAGATTTCAATAGAGGATAAGTTAGTCAACATCTAGTGTGAAATATAATGCTCACATAAGAACAAGAATGGACAGACAAAAGGGGTTTAATTGCGAAAGACTAGAGCCATAAACAAAATCACGTTTGTTGACCCTCGGGCAAAGATTGCCCGCAACTGCGTCATTGAACCAAACACTCGGATATTAGGTAAGGTTGAAATTGGAAGTAACACTAGAGTTTGTGCGAACGTAACTATCCAGGGACCTGGAAGAATTGGTGGAAAATGTTACGTCGGAAGTAATTCCGTAATTGGGTTTCCTACGAGAGAAAGCCTTCGACATGAAATAGACGGAAAAATTAAAAAAAGTGACTCAACGTTTTTTAAAATTGGAAACCACGTTGTAGTTAGAACAAATTCTGTAATTTACACAAAAACAGATATTGGAAATTACGTGGAACTCGGACATAACGTCTTGGTTAGGGAGAATGTGAAAATAGGGGAAAAGACACTTATTGGCACCAATGTAATAATCGACGGTCAATCAAAAATAGGATCTAATGTGTCGATGCAGACCGGGGTTTACATATCCATAAACACCAAAGTTAAGGATAACGCCTTTCTAGGTCCACAGTGCGCCTTGATAAATGACAAATTCATGAGACAAAGACCTTGTAAGCTGAGAGGACCCACAATTGGAAGATGGGCGAGCATAGGAGCAAATTCTGTTATAATGCCTGGAGTAATTGTGGGGGAAAAAGCTGTTATAGGGGCAGGCGCTGTAGTAACAAAAAATGTGAAAGCAAAAACAATAGTTGCGGGAGTTCCAGCAACTAAAATCAACAAGTCTAAAAGATAAAGCATAAACGAAGGGGGTTACATAATCTTGAAAAAAATAGGAACCGCAACGTTTCTTTTACTCCTTATTCTCGGAGTTATAGCTGTAGCTCCTCTCACTTCTGTTGAAGCTCAGCAGGAAAGCAATCCTGTGAGTGTAGATCAAGCTACTCATAGAATCCAAATTCAGGATACCGGAGTTGTTCTCACTAACGACACATTCACAGTCAGAAATGCGGGATCATCCACATTCTCAGACTTTGAAATTTTGGCCCCCGAGCAACTTTCGTTAAAATTATTTCATATAGCAGCCTCTGACTCATTTGGCAGAGATCTCGAGATAGTTACGGATACCGACTTAAACGCTCAGGACTTTATAGCTTACAGGGTTAAATTTTCACAAGATATTGGGATAGGCGAAAGCTACACTTTTTCAGTCTTTTACTGGTATTTTGGTTTAATTACATTAGTACCTGGAACAGCTAACACATTTAATGTCACCTTCCCTCAATTTCCGTCTCTAACTCAAGCGGTTTCTTCGGTGTATGTAACCATAATTTTCCCTGAAGAAACGCTACCAGGAGCGAGTAATGCAGAAAACTACGGGTCAGGAACATTCAATGTTCACGAGCATAGTTTGGCTTTGACATGGGTAACTGTTTCGGGCGTTTTTCAAATTTTTGAAGTCCTTAATGCTAGCCGTGAAGTCTCAGTCAATTATCTTAACGAAGTTACTACCAAGGACACTTTCGAGTTTAGAAACCTTGCAACTACGATCAACCCAATAGCTGGAGACTTTATACGAATTCAGAATGCCAATAACATCGAACAAATAACTGACGGTATAGGACCAATAGAGTTTTCTACAGAGGCAGAAACTTTGAAGGTTAAACCGAGGTTTTCTCTTCGATATAACGCGATTTACACTATTACTGTAGAGTATAGAACTCAAAGCCTCCTCTCTCAAGAGGGGGAAACTTTTCACCTAAACTTTCCGTTTATATCAGAAACCTCTTGGCCCATAAAAAAACTTAGCGTTAGGGCAAGTTTACCTGAGGGGACCTCCAATATTGTTTCAAGCCCTGAGCCTGACATAGTTCGGGAGGATGGACTTAGAAAAGATGTTTTTTACATATTTTATGATGTCAGTGAATTTAATCTTGCGAGAGTTGACGTTAAGTTTGAAAGATCGCCAATTTGGACAACTTTGTACCCTATACTGTGGGTTGGAATACTAGTGGCAGTCTTTGTGCCTATAGTAGTATTCTATAGACTTAGGAAACGAATAAAGGTTGAAAAAGTCAGGAAAATTGAGACCGGCACAGTTGCACCGCCACCTCCACCTTCACACCTGCCTGAAACTGAACTATTAAGGAGTTTCATCGAAACCTGTGATGAAAGAATGCGGCTCCTTACTTGGTTAATTGAACTAGATGAAAAACGTCGTAGTGGAACGATGCCTAAAGCTGAATACAGAATGAAAAAGAGAGATGCGGAGGAGAAACTAGGCTTTTCGGACAGGGATGCAGCAAACATTAAACTAAAGATGCGAGAGTTGGGCGCAACATATTCCGATATTGTAACCAGAGTTGATGAAGCTGAAGCTCAACTGTCAACGAATAGAGAAAAAATGAGAACCATAGAATCTGATTTTAGAGGACGAACAATACATAAAGATCTTTATGAAGAGCTCCACAAAGAATGCGTGAGAAAGATTAGAGATGCCCAGTCTAGAATTCAGGAAAATCTAAAGGGCCTCCAGTGAAAGTGAAGGAGCGCTATCAATTAAGGCCACAGTTAAAAAACATTTAAAGACTATTTTGTTAATTTAATCAAGCGATTCCTACATTAATTTTATAATATTGCACAAGGCAGACTGAGAAGAATGCTTAACATTAGAGAAAGCTTCCGAGAAATTAGGCAATATATGAATATAGCTGAAGTGGGGGAAATCGCAAGAAGATACTTTATTATGAATGCACTTGATGGTGCTTTGACTGTGCTGGGTGTTATCATGGGAGCCTATGCCGCAGGTTTGCCGGAGCCGAATTTGATAGTAAGTGCTGGTTTAGGAGCGAGTTTAGCGATGGGAATTTCAGGTGCGTGGGGGGCTTATGCAGCAGAGGATGCAGAAAGAGCCCGATCTTTGAAGAATCTGGAAAAAGCGATGCTAACTGACCTCAAAAAATCAATACAGTACAAAGCCTCGGAGTTTGCTTCACTATGGGTTGCCTTTATAGATGGTGTGTCACCTGCTATGGCGGCAATCATAGTTATTATTCCGTTTTTCTTTTCACGTATTGCAATAATTTCGCCTGAAAGTGCAGTAATAGCTTCGATAACAGCAACGATTACTTTGCTCTTTATTTTAGGTGCTTACCTAGGAAAGATCTCGAAGAAAAATCTGGTATTGCAGGGCTTCAAAATGATTGCTGTAGGTGTAGTAATCACTATAATATTTGTTTTGTTCAGGATAATGGGTTGATATTCTACAGTATTTTCACTAGGGGAGTGGTAGCCCGGGGGAGATTCGAACTCCCGTCAGCGGGTTTCTTCCCCATACTGGTCCAAGGCCCGCTATGCTTAACCGCTACACCATCGGGCTATAAATATATAAGAAGAGAACAAAACCACCCTAATTAACTCTAGTGATAGATAATTCTTTTTTTCTCGATCAATTAGGCATTCAAGAAAGTTTCGATAAAAGAAAAGTAAAAGGGAATTACCCGAGGGTTAAGTCACGGAATCGAGAGAATATGAAACCTACATCATTCCGGGCATTCCGCCAGGCATTCCGCCAGGCATTCCTCCTGGAGGTCCCATAGGAGCCCTTGATTTAGCTGCAGCGATAACATCATCGATCCTCATTATCATCAAAGTTGCCTCAACTGCCGATTTTATTGCCTGCTCTTTCACCTTTAAAGGCTCAACAACGTCAGCTTTCAACATATCGGTAATCTTGCCCTTGAATACGTTGACACCTTGCCAAGTACCATCTTCTTTTTCATGAGCAGCCCTTAAGGAGACTATAACATCAATAGTTTCCAAACCAGCATTCTCAGCCAAAGCTTTAGGAATGACTTCTAGACTGTCGGCAAAAGCCTCAATTGCCAATTGTTCCCTCCCACCAATCTTAGATGCAAAGTCGCGTAGCCTTTTGGCTAACTCAGCTTCAACTGCTCCACCACCAGCAACAAGTTTGTTACAATCATATATATCTGCTACTACACACAAAGCGTCATGAATAGCCCTCTCCGCTTCATCGACAAACCTCTCAAGGCCAGCCCTAATTAAAATGCCAACCGACTTTGGATTCCTACATTTCTCAACAGATACCATTTTATCGTCACCGATCTTTATCTCCTCAACTTCTGCGATACCCAGATCCTTGGTTGTAATATCGTCAAGATTGTTGATCATTCTAGCGCCAGTTGCTCTAGCCAGCTTATCCATATCTGACTTCTTCACCCTTCGAACAGCTAAAATGTTGGCTTTAGCAAGGTAATGTAAAGCAATATCATCGATACCTTTCTGACAGAACAATACATTTGCTCCAGCCGTCTTCAGTTTATCGACCATACCCTTAAGCATGTTGCTCTCTTCGTCTAAGAAGGCTTTCATTTGAGTTGGATCCCTAATTCTGATTTCTGCGCTCATCTCAGGTTTCTCAACTTCTAAGGGAGAGTCAATAAGTGCAATCTTGGCTTTTTCAACGCGCTTAGGCATACCCGGATGAGAAACCTCCTTATCAACAATTATGCCTTTGATCAGTTTTGTATCAATAAGGCTTCCTCCCGTCTTCTTAGTTATCTGAATTTGACTTATGTCGGCGATCCATTTATCTCCCCGCTGCTCAGCAATGTGACTCACCGCATCAATAGCAACATTGACAAAAGAATCAGCAGCAGCTCCTACCAATTTACTTTTTATAGAAGTTTTCGCTATCTTCGACAAAGTAGCACGGTCGGTTATATCCACGGATAAAGCAATTTTATTTAATATGTTTAAAGCTTCATCAGCAGCTTTTCTATACCCACTTACGATTGTCGTAGGATGAATATTCTGATCTAACAGGTCTTCGGCCTTTTTGAGAAGTTCACTTATCAATATGGTTACTGTTGTTGTACCATCACCAGCTATACTGTCTTGGGTTTTAGATGCTTCTACCATCATCTTTGCGGCAGGATGTTGAACATCGATATCTTTGAGAATGGTAGCGCCATCGTTTGTAACCGTAACATCCCCTAAATTATCAACGAGCATTTTATCCATGCCCCGAGGACCTAAGGTGCTTTTCAAAACTTCTCCCAAAATTTTAGCGGCCGCGATATTGTTTCTTTGTGCGGTTCTACCTCTAGTGCGACCTGATCCTTCCTTCAATATTATAATAGGTTGATTAGATCCTTGTGCTTGAGCTGACATTCATATCTCTCCATACACGACATTTCAGTTAAACGTTCAAAGTAATAGAAATAGACGTGAATATAAATATTTTTAAAAAAAGAGTTCTTCGAAGAAGGTTTATTATTTTAGAAGCTTCTTCACGGCCAGTTCAATGTCCTCTTGTTTAACAGTTTTCCTACCGGCATGCACACAGTAATCCATTGCTTCTTTAGCAAGTCTTACACCTAAATCTTCAAGAGCTTTCCTTAACTCGTCTGCGGCTGCCTCACTCACTCTGTAAGCACCAGCCTTCTTGATCAACCTATGAAGGGGTGCTAACGACATTTCTTTTTCAGCCATATGTAGATCACAAACTTAGTTTCTGATTTGAAGCTATATATAGCTTTATTCTAATAGTTGTATCCTAAAAAAGATTTTTATTTTACTGCGAGACTCTGAAAACGCGTAATTTCAAGATGTCACAACATAATGGACATACATCGTGCTTAGCGACCAAAACCGGATGTATAGACGCCAACGCGCCTTTTTAACACGCATTTTAAGGAAAAACCTGATAAAATGCATAGAAAATCCGCTCATTAATCCCCGAGTGAAGTAATGTGCTTAGGCCATGGCACAAAATAGGTATTAACCTAAGAAATGCATATGCGATTTAGAGGAAAATCGGATGGAGAACATTCTCATTGACGAATACAGAAAGGCTTGGGCAGGTCGCTGCATTAGAGAAGCCCAATCAGATCTGTCGACGGCAAAAGAAGCTCCGAAAAATGGAAATAACTGCGAGTCTAATTTTATTAGCAATAAGAAGAGCCCAAGCAGGACTATATTACTGTTTAGGAGATCCATTTATAATTAATACGATCATTTTTGGAAACTTAACAGGGGAGAGCGAAAAGACGGATTCATGTCTGAATGCTCTGACTAGTTTGGAGATGTTAATTCAAGAAGTTGCGATTAGTGCCAACCCAAATGGTGTTGAGAGGCTAATGGAAAAGTCTGAAAATATCGTAAAACTTCTATCTGAAATTGTTAATGAAATGCTAAACCTTTGATCTATTGGGTATGCTAAATAGGAAGTAACAAGAACTTGAGTGACAAGTTTAAATAAAATTCAAACGTCATCTTACATGAATGATGTGGACTGACCTGCTCCTAGGCAAATAGCCAATGACGAAATGTACCTCCACTGATCAATGTGAAAAATTGTAAATGAGACAAAGGTCAATAACGTTCTTTACTTGCATAATTGTACCTTACGTCGATAGAGACACTCATTTTGGAGTCAAAACGATCGACGCAATGAGAATTTAGAATTGCATATAATCAACTTAACTTTAGTGCGAAAGATATCAAGAAGGCGCGTAATCGACGAGATTATTTCAAGGTTAGACAAAAATTCTTTCGTGTTAAAAAACATGTTGTTCAGACAATATATATGGATGGTTTATCCATCCATATATTGATATGCTAACTGCTAATTCAATAAGCTCAATATCGGTTGATCCAGCATGAAAGACGAAGGGATAGAAGCAAGATATTTCAGACGCTTTCGACGTTGGAAGATAACCGTCGTTTTTCTATCTGTAATTTTAGTATTTGTAGCACTATTTTCCATTACTCAAGGACCTGTTCAAATATCCTTTATGACGGTTCTGAAAATAATGCTTAAGAATGTACCTTTCTTAAGCGAGTTAATAGAGAAATCTTGGCTCCCAGTCGAAGAAATAATAATTTTGCAAATCAGATTGCCTAGAGTTTTGGCGGCAATGCTTGTCGGATCGGCTTTAGCGGTTGCAGGAACCATTTTTCAGGGGTTATTTAGGAATCCTATGGCTGACCCCTACCTTATAGGGGTCTCTGCAGGAGCTGCCTTGGGGGCGTCCTTAGCTATAGGTTTAGGGGTAGGCATCAGTCTCTTTGGAATGTTAAACGCCATACCCATCATGGCTTTCATAGGAGCTTTAATCACTGTCTTTGCAGTTTATAACATTGCAAAGATAGGCTCGCGAGTATCACCATTAACTCTACTACTCGGTGGAATAACAATAAGCACGTTATTGACGGCCATCCTCTCAGTGATTATGATTAACATGGGTGAAAGATTAAACGCTTTGATTTTTTGGCTACTTGGAGGATTCTCTTTATCCAATTGGAGTCAAGTTAATGCTGCCCTGCCGTTCATAATTGTAGGCATAATTGTAATCTGCATCTTCGCTAGAGATTTTAACGTGTTACAGCTAGGTGAAGATCAAGCACAACAGCTCGGAGTCAATGTTGAAAAATTAAAACGAATCATTCTGATTTTTGCATCTTTGATAACGGCAGCTGCAGTTTCAATTAGCGGCATAATAGGCTTTGTAGGATTAGTTATTCCACATATGACAAGAATGTTAGTGGGAGTAGATCATCGCATTTTAAGTCCACCTTCTGCTTTAGCAGGGGCCATAATCCTAACGCTATGCGACAT
>JBDRNN010000161.1:0-2496 GCA_043811145.1 Candidatus Bathyarchaeota archaeon | reverse complement strand
AGGCCAGATAGTCTTGTTGCTAAACCCGTAATAGTAGCGCTCCAACTCCTGCCGATTTAGAAAAACGGGGTAATAGTTGAGCTTACTAAGTGCTTCCTCTGTCCGTTGTCTTTCATCTTGCTCTTTTAAAATTGTTCCGGGCCAGCCAATCCATGAGCTTTTGTATTTTTGGTGAACTGAACCTAAACCTGTTGCGAGACCTCCAGCGGTACTTCTTAAATATAAGTGATTTTCTCTCATATCAGCACGCACGGGCAGACGGTTGGAAACCATTATGATTTTTCTTTCCACGATATCTCATACTCACCAAAGTTTATGCTACTACTCTATGTATAGATTTTGTTTTTTGAAAATTCAGAGGATGAACGAACAGAGAAGTGCTAACCTTATAATTAAGGAACATAGAGGAGTAATTTTTTATGTAGAGGAAAAATAGTTTGGGTGGAATATTGTTTGAGAAAGTGCATAAACTAAAAAGAATTTACATATAATTACCTAGGAAGACTGTGCTTAGTTGAATCAGCAATATTCAGATAACCTTGTAAATGAGTTTCTTGCTAAGAAGATTTTCGCAGTTGTAGGTGCGTCAAAAAACCCAGAGAAGTATGGTCATCGAATTTATAAAACGCTTAAGGAGGCGGGATACAGCGTATATCCAGTAAACCCTACTGCGAACGAAATCTTAGGTGACAAATGTTATCCTTCACTTGCAGATCTCCCCGAGAAGCCTGATGTTGCAGATTTAGTAGTTCCACCTCAAATAGCTATGAAGGCAGTGGAGGAGTCTGAAAAGTTGGGAATACGATATATCTGGCTTCAGCCTGGCGCAGAAAGCCCGCAAATTGTAGAGTTCTGTGCCAAGAAAGGGATCAAATGCGTTCACGACTTATGTGTCATGATTGAAAGTATCAAACGTAGAAATAAGCAGAAACCATAATTCTAATCAGCTTTGATTTACAGCCCAACGCTGTGTCGTCACATAAGATAATCTAGAAACTGTACTATCGGTAGGCTTTATCTGAGTATGGCGGGCCCGAGGGGATTTGAACCCCTGACCTACAGCTTAGGGGGCTCGGCCCTTCCAAGGAAGATCTGCCGCGCTATCCTGTTTACGTACCCCACTATATTTACGTAATCTAAATCTAGCGGGATTCTGCGCCACGGGCCCATCAAATTTGGATATTCTCTTTTTCAGTTATAAAAAACTCAACGGATTATTTTACATTATTGATTACAATAAATTAATCTTGGGCTGTGGATACTAAACACGAAAAAGAATTAGCTTAAACACCTATCAGGTCAACTTTACTTATGTCTAAGTGAAGTTTATCTCCCACTTTCACTTCCAACTCATCATATTCTCTCAAGCCTAATTTTATTACTGTTTTCATACCACCCATCATTTGCATCGAGAATATTTGGCCTATGTTCTTGAAAAGCTCATCTGGAGAAGTGAAAGCTGCCTGCTGATTGCGTGTTGACCTTTGTCTCTCCATAAACTCCTTTGGGTCAGCTAAAGACACTAATACATAAGGGGCACCATCGGGTGCAGCGACAATTTCAGTGATTACATACTCTTTTCTCAACTTGGTTTCACCAAGTTATGAGCAACTCCCCTTTTATAAATATATTTAGAAAAGCCAAGCTTTTTCCAGCTTTTCGCCAGCTAACTTAAATAATCTATTATGTCAGGTATTCTAAAGGAATTAGGCGGGGGTTCCCGAGGCCTAAATAAACATTGAATTAGGCGGAAGTCTGGTCAAAGGGGCAGGACATACAAGTTTAATATAAACTTGTATTGGGCTTGACTTAAGATCTTAACAGACTTGGGCTGGAGTATAAGTAATCCTGTGGTGTAGACCTTCGTGGGTTCGAGTCCCATCCCCCGCACCAAATTTTTAATACTCCTCAGTTTTGGGTTAGATTTGGAACATGGTTAAAAGACAGCGAACAAAATCAGCGACATAATTATTACTTGAAAAATAAAAAAACCTCTTAATGACTTGATGAACATCGAGCAAAACAGTTTGAAACTGGGAAGCTTAAAAAGCGATGATAAACGAGATTAAATAAAAGTTAAAAAGATGTGGAAAGAATGTCAACAAGCGAGGATAGATATGCGTGTATTAAAAGACATCTAGAAGAAACTGGTGATTTTGAGGTATTTACTCCAAACGAAAACCAAAAATTTTTCCCACGTTTCACTATTGATTACATACCTGTTATTTCTGTGAAAAATCAAAGTTTGAGTCTGTGTACATATTATGAGAATAATGAAGTTTATATTCAGAGAATAATGGATGAGCAAGACAAATGTGTAACTGACGAATATAGCCAAGATTCAGCTATTCAAGATGTGATTCAAAGAATTAAAACGTTAATAAAAGAGAAATGTGGCGATGTGAAATAGAAAAACCCTCTTAACGACTTGATGAACATCGAGCAAAACAGTTTGAAACTATCTAATTAGTTGTTTTTTAAACAGCACGATCTTTA
>JBDRNN010000160.1:0-9031 GCA_043811145.1 Candidatus Bathyarchaeota archaeon | reverse complement strand
CCCTTCAGCCCCTTCCAGTCAATAACGATGAATTCAGGGTTGCTCTTCTCGATAGCATGCAGGAATGTCTCCTCCTCGAGCTTATCAACTGCGTAGTTCGGTATTATGTGGGCGAATGCAATGTTTCCGCCTGTCTCCAGAGAGGAGAACGATGGGCAATAGTGTGTGCCCCCTGCTCCGATTGCAATCTTAAAGTTTCTCTTCAGACCGGCGTCTGCCGCCTTCATGATTGCATCTGAGATTATGTTCCCTGCCTTCCGGTCATCCCACTCCTTCTCAGTGCTCCCTATCTCTATGAACATCAGGGGCGTTTCCATCTCTGTTGGCCCGTGGTGCGTGCATTCCATCGTAACATCGAAATCATCCTGTTCCTCCAAGACCAGGTGCTCGAACGCTATCTTCTTTGGGATTGGTGCGGAGTACGCCAATTTCCTTGGTTTCCCACCGACCTTTGCTTCCTGGCCCCAGTTCCCGCAGCAGTGCACTGTTAGGCATGGCTTGCCTGACTCGCTCTTGTGCTTGCTCGCGAATATGTAGTAATCTGTATCCAGGTATTTATCCAGGTATTCAACCTCAACGAGCTTGTCAGGAACTTCCACCAATAGCACTTCCCCGCTGCTCCACGCCTCGAATTTCTCGTGTTCGGCTGGGGAGAAACCGTGCCTGTTTATAAGGCTGTATTTTATGTTCTGGCTTGCGGTGCATTGCTCTGAGCAGATTACAACTGGCATGTACAGCTATTGGTACTGGTTTTTATTAATGTTGAGTTTTACAAGGTTAGCATGGCTGAATTGAGGGGGAGAAAAGTGGTTGTCTCGAAGGATTTCGATTCGATTAGTGAGCAGGGGTTTGGGGATCTGAAGAAAGGGAAACTTGAACTTGCATCTTTTGAGGCGCTCTATCTCCTGGAGAAGAACAGAATAAAACTGAAACTCACTTTCAAACAGCTCCTGAAGGAATTCAAAAGGAAAGACAAGCTCATCAGCAAAATATATGCGGTTTTCAAAGATCTGAGAGTTGCAGGTTATATTGCGCGTGACGCGAAAACGACTTCCCAGTGCTTCAGGGTGTACGCGAGAGGAGCCCGGCCTGGTGAAGAGCCTGCGAGATACCTGTTGTGGGTTCTGGAAAAAAGGAATGTCTCGACAAAGCACTTGCGGGAGATGGTGGAGAAGGCCCATGCGGTTAGGAAAAGACCTGTTTTTGCAGTGGTTGAGAAGTCGGACATAACATATTTTAAGATTGACAGCACAAAATTCTAGAGTTGCCCTCGTAACTCAGTGGCAGAGTGTCTGCATGGTAAGCAGAAAGTCGCGAGTTCAAATCTCGCCGAGGGCTTGAGGTTTACCTGAAAGCTTTGTACCACTTCCCATATTCCTTGTGGGCAGTAAAACAGCGTATGACAACGAGTTCAGTTCTATCAAAAGAGAATATCACGCGGCCTTGTTTGCCAACCTTTTCAACAAAGAAAGGGATTCCAAAACGGAGGTGTTTTCTTGGCGTTATGCTTGAGAATTTGTTTATGTGAGTCCAAAACAGCTTCCTCGTCTTATCTTCCATTTTAGAGAAATCATCTCTTGCTTTTTCTGAGAATGATATTTTCATCTCAAAGACCGAACTCTTCTTTTATTTTCTTAAGGGGCAGCGTTTTTAGTTTTCCTTTTTTAATTAGGTCCATCTCGTGTGCAACTGCTTTTGCGACAAGTCTCTCCTCCTCTTCCTGCATCTCCCTTTGATAGAGACGAAGGGCCTGCCTGATCACCTCGGTTTGGCTTCCGGCATATCCTTGTTTTATCATACTCTTGACAAACACTTCATAAGGCTCTCCCAAATTCACGTTAAGTGTCATGCAACCACCTAAGTGTATTATACTCATTCAGTACTTATTAAATGTTTACTCAGTATACATTGGACATCGAACCCGTTTCAACAGGGTGAAACATACCCGCCGAGGGCTTTGGGAGCTTTTTCACTTCGAAGAAATAGCTTGTTTTCGATGGTAGGAGGAATTCGAACTCTTAGCTTTCGAAAAGATAGACTTAACAACAACCTACATTGAAGATATCGGTTTCAAAGTCCTTTTCTTTTTTAAGTTTTTCGACAATGTGGGAAATCAGCATGTCCTTTATTTCCATATATCTTTCTTTGCCAACTTCAATGTTGCCAACAGCGTAGCTCAAAGTCTTTACATTGAAGCAGAGTATACAGTTTCTCAAGTTCTCCGAATTGTGGCAAAAGAACACATCACTGCAGTTAGTGCAGCCGTCAATCTCAAGACCACGATTTATCTGATATGAGTTGTAGATATTTATGCAAAACTTTGAATAACGGGCCATGTGGCTTCCAAAAATATTTTCAGAGTAAAGTACAGTATGGGAAAACGCAACGTTTCTGGTTTTATACCAAATATCCTCACAATAATAGATGTTGGAAGCACCTCCAACAGCACTGGATCTTTCAATGTTATTTGAGTTCTTATATCGAAGATTCCCACAATAGTATGCTATTGGGTTGATTATCTCAAGAATGTCTCTCATGTTTACATTTTCCAGGGCCCCCTCATCGAAAGGGGGAGTGTTTACCTGGTCAATCTCTTCGATATCTATGATTCTACACTTATCGAATTCTTGTCCAGAGAAGCAAAATGATGGAGGGATCCACACCCCCTTCCCACTAATGGCTGACTTCCTGAATAGTGGGAGAGGTATATGTCTCCCAAGCCATTTTGCGTAGTCATCTATGCCCCCAAGTTCAGAGCTGAGGAGTATTCTCACTGTATCATTGAAAGATCTATCAATCTCTTTCATCTTTTGACACCCCCTGCTCTATGTATGTTTACAATTGAGAAATCGAGTCTTTTCTTCCTCTTCAGTTCGTCTCGTATCTCATTGAGAAGTTTATCCTTTAGTTCGGAATAACGAGATGGTTCAAGCTGAAGGTTCCCGACCATATGTCTCTTGGAACGGACATTGAAAGTGAACATGCATTCGTTTGAGTTGAAAGCATTGTAGCAGAAGTAGCAATTTGAGCTATTATTTGAAAACACTGATTCAAAGGAGCGCCTGAGACCTAGATTGTAAAAGCACCTTATTAGGTGGTTTGAATCGGCACTTGATGTGGTTCCAAATGTAAAGTTACTTCCTTCCATTACACACGAGTATGCAAGGTATTTGCCAGAGTCTACCATCGAGGAGTTGAGAACATAAATCCCATCAACTACGTCATCTGATTCCTCCACCTTCAGTGATTTTCCAGTCACCTTATTACCACTGTATAGTATCTTCTCTTTAACTCCGAGGAAAAGCGAATCTATGTCCTTAATTTCATTTATGTTAATTGGTTTTGACAGGGATTTCTCAAAAAGTTGATATTCCTTTCCATAATCGAAGAATCTTGCATCTTTACAATACTGTTCTGAGGTCATAAAGACCTTTTTCTTTGAGAAGTGAGAAGTAACATATTTACCAATAAGCGGTTCGCTTAGGTAGGATTGATAGTCTTTAAGTTCTCCTATTTCGTCTCCCAGTACTATTTTACAAGTTGATCTGAAAGCATCGTTTATGTCCATAATCATTCCCCAAAATATCTTTCTCAATCAGAGAATTTATGAACTCGGATAGATGGTTATTTAACTAAAAGTTAAAAAAATACAAAAAGTTTAAATAGAACTTAAGGGGTAATTTACTCATGTCTATAGATGTTGTTGATGCAAGATACGGGAAGGTTAAGAAGACTCTTCCAGATCTCATTCTCATCATCTTAGCAAGAGAGTATCCCCTAACAGTTGCACAGATCACGAAAGTAGTGAAGAAAGAGTTCGGGATTAAAGTAACGTATCAAGCAGTGAGAAAAAGTCTTTTCACACTTGAGGATAGGAGAATACTTGATCGGGATAGTGGAGTATTTTCAGTTAAAAAAGAATACATACTCGGACAGAAGAGACTTCTTGATCAGATGCTTGGAAACTATTTTACAGCTGAGAACATGGGAAAACTACCATTATATTCTAAGGGAAACGAACCCTACACGACATACAATTTCGAGACACTCTTGCAAACGGATAAGTTCTGGGGTGAGATGGTTCTGGATTGGGCATATAATCTTAAGGAAGGGGATGACAGAAGGTTTGTCTTTCACGGTCCCCACTGTTGGTATGTTTTTGGGCATCTGGGGACAGAATACGATTTCCTGAATCTTCTCAAGGCACATGGGGTAACCTCGTATTACCTTGTTGAGAGTAAAACGACGCTTGATGAATGGACAAAACAGTTCTACAAGGATAACGGAGTTATGTACAAGATTAATAAGAAGGCAAAAGAGCCAATGCGTACTGCGGTGGGTATCTTTGGAGAGTATATCATGCAGTTCAGTTATCCAGACGAACTTTTTGATAAGATAGAGAAATTTTATTCTTCAACAAGGAGTATAAGAAGTCTCGACATGACCAAGATAGCCGAGACATTGAAGAAAAAGACCTCAATAGAGTTCATCGTAAATAGAAACAAAATTATTGCTGACAAGTTAAAAGAAGAGATTGTTTCAAAGTTCTGATGGAGTTATGTCTCTTCTTCTACTTCGTAGAATTCTAACCCTTAGCCCTAAGAATCAGGTTTTTGATTTCTGGGGATTAGATTACAGCAGTCCGATTAGAAATGTGGGGAGGTTCGCAATTAAACTTAGGGTTGCTGCTTGAAAAGGTTTAAGCTTAAGTAAATAGACGTACAGAATTGCTTCTGTAAAAAAGGCGAACATCTCTGAAAACACAATGAAGAAGATATATTCGCTCATAACTTGTGGAAAGAAAAACCAGACAAACGGGAGAGTAACCGTATTCACGATTAGAACCGAGAGAAGAACCTTTTTGGCAGGCAGATGCTTGTTCATGTAGAGCCAAGCAATAAGCATCTCTACAAGAATCGTAAGCAAATATGCCGTTATAAATTCCATGTGCCTTCAGCTTCTGAATACCATGAGCAATGAACCTGCTAAGAGAAGGCTGGTCAGAGGGCATGGGGTCCCAGGGCTGTTTCTCTGTTCAGATGTCTTTGTCAAAGCTGCGTCCCCAAGGTCAAGATTGAATTCGTATTCTGTTTCACTTTCAACAAGAATGCTGTTTGTCTTTTTCTCCTCTCCGTTCCATCTATAAATGAAATGGCCTTCTGCGCCAGAGAAACAGGGGTTCAGTTTATAGAACCATCCATCATTTGTACACTGACCACCATTACAGGCAAACTCAATTTCTCTTTCATCAATCGGACTGTTGTCCCCCTCTCCAGGCATATCGCATACGTATGTTAAGCTGAACTGCCCAGTATAACTAATTCCGCCTTCCTTTAGCTGTATAACCATATTCGGGGGGGGAAGGGCTTGGTCCAATGTCCGCAAACACAACTCCCGAAACCAGCACCAGAACGATGAGCAGATGTGTGAGTTTCATGTTACTGACCTATAACGATGTTCTAAAAATCCATTTTAAAGCCAATATAAAAAGATAGATTAATAGTTCTATCACAAACGCAGCTGCAAATGCAATCGCTAAATCCATTCCAACCTCTTGTTTATCTTTGAATTTTTTGCTTATCACGTAAGAAGTTATCGTAACAATGAGCATAAGTGCAAGTATCAATGGAACAAACCACAAAAAGGTACGGCAAAAGTTACATAACACATCTCCCCATTGGCTATAACAAGCCAGAGTATAATACCAAGAGAAGAACTCAAGAGGAGCTAAGATGAATAGTAAAACAAAAACGATAGCAACCCGCTTAAGCGAATATGGCGGTCCTTTCGGTTTATCTGTTTTCTCATCTTCGTTCTCCATACTCTTCACCTATAATTTCCACTGTATTTATTTGTTTCTACTTGGGTTTGAGTATCAGAAGCCCCTAAGAATTAATCTCCAGGTATGAAAAGCCTGAAAGTATCGGATGCCTTGCAATAGACTTCTACTCCCTGAACTCTTTGACTGTCCCAGTGACTACGGGCAACAAGTTGGGTGTGGGCTTCTGGGCCAGTGTAGATTAAACGGTCCTCTGAATCGTTGGTTTCATTTTTAATTGGTACCCATAAGGTTGAGTCACTTGCCTTCCCCCATCCAATTTCCTGAAGCGGATCCTCTAAGAGCACCAACTCGCCTTGCTTTGGATTTAGAGTTATTATCGTCTCCTTTCCATTTGATTCAACTTCAAAATTGTCGGGAGTGAGATTTATTACAAAACCACAGTTCTTCTCAGCTCTAAGTTCTGGAGGAACGATTGTTGTAAGTGTTGTCCCGTCATCAGATTCAGAGAGTGTTATCCGATCTCCAAGAGGCTCCCCTGTTTTTGATTTTGTGAATAATGTAGAAGAAAGAGCTGCATCCAAAAGCAATGTACCTCTTGTCTTTTCATCTAAAGTACCGAAAGAACCCCTGACTGCGATATCTGCAATTTTGTTTGTTGGGACTACTGTTCCTTCTTTCATTAGTCTAAGCGCCTGTTGCATTGTCAGTTCCTTGTCTCCACCAAAAAGTTTAACTCTCGGCATTGCTTGTTTCAAAATCCCCCACCTCAAGAATAAGAGATGTATTAGTGCTGTTAAGACATTTAAACTATTCGGATCCGGGATTTCACTCATTCGTGAGTAATGTCGTAAAACTCCACATTCCCTCGCTCGTTGAACATAGGTAAAATCCCAGTTCCTTTAGTCCATTTCTTCTGTTTTACGAGCTGCTTTGGAAGCGTAATGAAATACCTTCCTTTCACAAGTTGGATTTTTGGCATAAAAGCACCTGATACGAAGTTAGAACATTTTTATAACTGAAGTATATATAGAGAAGTATTCACTGTGTGAGATAAACTGGAACAACGTGACTCTCCGTTACACATCTCGCCGAGGGCTTGACTTGTTTTGAATCGGGAAGCGGTTCGTTTTACGGCTTCGGACTCGTTTGCTGGGTGTATTCAATTGTATACTCCAACACTGCATAATCTGAAGCCGCCTCTGGCGGTTAAATTTAAATATTAGTAACAGATTAGTCCGTCATCATGCCCGGAATAATTAAAAAAACACATGCTATCCTGTTCGTTGTTATTGTCCTTTTCTCGGGATGCATGAAGAACGACTTTGACAAAGTTGAGGTACTGCCTGATGATTTTGGATTGTACTATGAGGAAAAGGCGGTGCATGTTGACTGGGGCCAGGATATTCTCAAGATCAATCCAGCGGGGGATGCGGTTTTTACAAAAAGGATTGGTTTTGAGATGGAAATGACTGATGAGTTCAGTGTTGGGGATGAAAAACTTCTTGAGATTTATAACAAGGCTCTTGAGAACGGTTTTTTTGAGCTGCAAAGCCATTATGAAGACCCAGCGATTATGGATGGCGGTGTCCGAATCCTTGAAATAAATGGGGGCGAGTATGGGAAAAAAGTCACCTTGGTCAATTATTACACAGCAGAAACAGATGAACTGGCCGGGATGGCCCACAAGCTCATTCCTCAGGAAATTATGGACAAGAACTTTTTGGACATGTGCGAAGAGATGATTACAGATTGTTCACAAGACGATTCGGAAGTGTGTAATGAATGGAGAGAGTATTGTGGGTAGGATGGAGGATAATAAACTGAAATAATTGTCTCTTGATGTATCATTTGGTTCTTTGGACAAAACATCCCAAAATGCCCTGCTACGCACAAAATCTCTCGCGCTACGCGCTCGATTGCCGGGGGCTTTGGAACTGTGAGAGACTTGCATATATTAAATGGATTACCCAAATGTTTACCAAGGGGATTACATGGAAGATGTGGAAATAAAGAAAACAGTTAGGAAGAATTATGCAGAGATTGCAAAAAAGAACAGCTCCTGCTGTGGTCGAACTTCTTGTTGTGGAGACGCTAAAAATGTGGGGATGGTGGGCAAATGTATCGGGTATAGCGATGATGAGATGAAATCGATTCCTGGGGGGGCAAACCTTGGATTGGGATGTGGGAATCCGGTTGCCCTTGCGTCCCTAAAAAAAGGTGAAACGGTACTTGACCTTGGATCTGGAGCTGGGATGGATGTCTTTCTTGCTGCAAATAAAGTCGGAGAAAAAGGAAATGTCATTGGAGTGGATATGACTCCTGAGATGATTGAAACTGCAAGAAAAAATGCAAAGCAAGGGGATTATGGAAATGTGGAATTCAGACTTGGAGAGATTGAAGACTTGCCAGTTGAGGGAAATTCAGTTGATGTGGTGATCTCTAACTGCGTTATCAACCTTTCCCCAGACAAGAAACAGGTCTTCAGTGAGATATATAGGGTATTGAGGCCTGGTGGGAGAGTTATGGTATCTGATATAGTATTAACAAAGGAACTGCCAGATTTCATAAAAAAATCTACGGGTGCATATGTCGGGTGTATAGCTGGGGCCATGCTTAAGCCTGATTATCTCATTACAGTGGATAGTGTCGGGTTCCAAGAAATAGAGATAGTCAGTGAGACAAATATCCCAGTTGACGTGTGGTTTAGTGGCCCAACAACAAAGGAGTTCACTAAGAGATGGGATATGGCTCCTGAGAAAGCTAAAGAGATTGCGGATTCTGTGGTGAGCATAAAACTACATGCGATTAAGCCGATTGGTAAAGATTAACTTGTTTTTACTTAGTGGTTTCTTAGAGTTTCCTACTGTTTTACACTTAGCCCGCCTAGGGCCCCCAACTATAACAATTCCTTATCATTCTGGCTAAAGTTTAAAAGTTAAAAATGCCTAATATTGGGATTATGGAAACACGAGACAGATACGGACGTACGAAGCTCCACATGGCAGTGCAGATGGGGATGATAATGCCTGTGAGGGAACACTTGAGGCAGGGCTTTGATGTGCATGCGAGGGATAATGCCGGTAAGACCCCGCTCGATTATGCTAAACGTGCTAACAACGATAGACTTGTTGGGATACTCGAGGATGCTGCACGCAAGCGGGATATGTCAAGGCTGGCCGGCATGAAGAGGGGTGCTCCTGGACCGAGTGATTTGAAGAGAGGGGTAGGAAAACCAAAAAAGAGGAAGGT
>JBDRNN010000159.1:0-2553 GCA_043811145.1 Candidatus Bathyarchaeota archaeon | reverse complement strand
ACTGGTAGCTCGTGACCATTTCTTTTCGTTTCTGACATACAAAAAATAGTCACGAAGTTCTTCTTCAGTAATCTTGTCCGGCGATTTTCTGTAATGTTCCGCAAGCTGCCGTACCGCCCGAACATACATTTCCTGCGACCGTTGTGACATCCCCCTTAATTGTAAATCTTCAGTCATGCGTTGACGAAGTTCAGTCATAACAATACCTCCTGATGAGTAAAATATGAGCATCAAAATGATGCTTGATTGAGTTATATTATATCGGAATTTTAGACGCATAACTACTGAAATTTTCACCTTGCGATTATTTTCCTCTTGACATTTTTTATCCTATATGTTACACTCAAATTATGGGAAATATCTCGTGAAAAAGAGATAATCGGAACTATGGGAAAACTGCCACTACTGTGGCTTAGTTCAACATGGCGATGTACCTAACAGCGGGGACTGGGTGTCGTGATTAAGGTTTTTGGGTTTATCAACATTTTATTTTGCACATAAAGATTAGTGGTTATTCTCCCTGCTGTTAGGTGAGTTTGTCGTTAGACTAATATTGAAAGGAGTGGAATTTATTATGAAGACTTATAGTGCTATTGTAGAGCATTGTTTTGATACTGATTTATATGTTGGCTATGTTCCTGGCTTTCATGGAGCACATTCTCAAGCCGAGACACTAGATGAATTGCACCAGAATCTTCAGGAAGTTATAAAAATGCTTTTGATGGATGGCGAACCAGAATTGGAAAGTGAATTTATTGGAATGCAAAATGTGATGGTAGCTTGACCATGAGTAAATATCCAGTTTTGAAATCTCGTGAAGTCTCATCAATTCTTGAAGCATTAGATTTTTCAGAAGTTCGCCAGCGAGGTTCTCATAAGCAGTATCGGCACCCAGATGGAAGGTGTACTACGGTACCATTCCATCAAGGCAGGGATATTTCTCCTATCTTACTGCGCCAAAAAGCCAAAGATCTTGATTTAACGGTAGAGGAATTATTAAACTATCGGTAGGAGAACACGAACCGAAACAGTTTCGATAACCCTATTGGGCTCAAGCAATTAGAGAAAAAATGTTGACAAGGAAGGAATTAGGGACAAATATTGAATGTGGAACTTAATGTGATAGTTTGGCAAGCCAGAAGAAAAAAGACGGCCATTATGTATGTACAAGTAATCAACAATCAAAGGCGAGAGAACCTATGTCTAAGAAAAATAGGAAAACAAGAGAAAAAGACCGAAAACTAAAACTACTACACAAGGAATATAAATGTCCACAATGTAGAATAGGGGTAAGTAAAGATGATACGGTATGTCCTGAGTGTGGTGTAGAATTCTGGGAGTGTCAATTTTGTGGAGCACCAATATTGGAAAATACTACAAAATGTCCAGAGTGTGGACAAAATTTAGAAGGAGAGGTAGAAAAAGGTGAAAAATTACCCTACCATGAAGAGGAGATAAAACGAGCTCAAGAGCAGGAACAAAAAATGGCTGAAGAAAAGAAAACACAGGTGGTACAGAATATCGAGGTAAAGCTTGTTTTGTATACATTCATAGCTTTATTTTCGATAGGATTTGCTTTGTTATTTTGTTTATGTGCTCATCCACTTTTTTACAAATCTGTGATATGGATATCCAATATAGGCAATGTTTCCTACAAACAGGAAATGAAGATACTTGGATCTATGCTTCTACAACACGAAGGGACAAAAGTAGAAAGATATCTTGAAAAGACAATGGATGATGCTGATATTGAAAATGGACTATCGCATATAAAAGCTTTTTTTGCAGGATTAATCCTGGGCATTTTTATAGCACTTTTTTTATTGTTATGTTACTGCAGGTTTATCGGCAGAAAGACGCGAACCGAAAAGGATGACCGAAATACAGCAGAGAACCGAAATAGTTTTGATAACCCTATTGGGCTCAAGCAATTAGAGAAAAAATATTGACAAGGAAGAAATCAGGGGCAAACATTGAATGTGGAATTTAATGTGATAGTTTGGCAAGCCAGAAGAAAAAAAGACGGCAAAGCAAAGCCTAACAAAAAAATGAACCTGACAGCGTGACCTGCAAAGGTCGCTATAGCTATAGGGTGAAAGTCCTGAACTGGTAGAAGGTAGAACCAGTTAGCTGAGTGGCACGGAGGTAGCACCTCTGGCAGTGGTGGGTAACCTAAGCCGTGAAGCCCACTGACAAAGGTTGGTTAAGCCAATCGAGTGCCAGAGGTGCTACCTCCAAATAAGTAAGCCGTAATGAAAATGAACATATATGCAGCCTCGATAGCATTAGATTCAGTGGTCATGCTTTTTGTCAGATGGTATGACATTATCTTACATCTTAAACTACCTCAAAGGGTGTAAGACACTGGCGGGGTCTCGGTGGCGGCGTACTTACAAAGTGATAGCGGCAACAGGTGAGACCCTATTTGCCTTGATGGAGAAATTCATCATGTAAGACTCTATATATAAGTGAAAGCGAAGGTATAGGGGAGCAAGAGGGAGTCGGAGGTAGCACCTCTGGCAGATGAGCTCATAGTAGCAATGATTGTAAGAG
>JBDRNN010000158.1:0-7685 GCA_043811145.1 Candidatus Bathyarchaeota archaeon | reverse complement strand
TTTGTGGCAAACACGATTGAAGTTTTATCATTTCCAGTTAAAGTAAAATCACTGTGGCATACCACTAAAAAACGAGTAAAATTTATGGGGGTGTCTTCAATGTTTTTGAGGACTACTTTCATTCCATAATTTTTAGCCGCTGATATGGTACCTATCGCAGCAGCATGCTTGAATTTCTTAAGACTTTTTACCGCATACGCTGTGCTGTTGGTTTTGTAAATTTTAGTTTTTGGAAACTTTTTCTCTATAAACCTTCTACATTGGGCCAGAGCTCGTGGATGTGATATGATTGACCGGGTTTTACTTAATCTTGAACCGGGTCTAACTATCAAATTATGACATATCCGCTCCTCAATTTCTCCACAAATCCTGAGATCAGTTCTATATAAAAAGTCTAAAGTTATATTGACGAAGCCTTCTGTTGAATTTTCAACCGGGACTATTCCATATTTTACTTGGTTCGAGTCAACAGCCTTAAAAACATCTGGAATTGTTGGAAAATCAACGAGCTTAACTTTCTTGCCTGAAAAATATTTGATGGCGGCCTGTTCGCAAAAGGTACCTCTTGGACCCAAGTATCCCGTAGTTGAGAGTTTTTTATGAGAATGATTTAAAACCGACAGTACCCTTCAACACCACATAACTTTATTGTTTAATAATTTCGGTAATGGTTGATTGAAGCTTCCGATCAACATTTTCGAGTTTTTTGATCCTAGCTGCGAGCAGTTTGGATCTTTCAGCAAGTCTTCTTCGTAGGTCCGTAATTGTTCTTTTAACCTCTTGGGGATTGGGGCTTCCTTCAGACTTTTTAGCATTAATGTTCTCAATGGGGTCAACTGCCTTTCTTATTTCGCGATCAGTGATGAGAATTTTCTTTCCCGTGATAACTTTTGCGACCGTTTCCAAGTCTTTAGATTTTAAATCCGTAATATTCAAACGCTTCTCGGTCATGTTTCTAACTAAAGTTCCAACGATTTGGTGTGACATCCTGAATGGTATGCTTGTTTTTCTGGCTATTAGATCTGCGAGATCAGTCGCTGTAGAGTTATTGGTTCTGGCTAACGTTAGCATTCTTTTTTTATTTACTTTCAGGGTAGAAAGCATGCCAGTGGTGGCAACCAACACCGTTTTCAACGTTGCAGCTGAAGTTAATAATGCTGATTTTGTTTCTTGGGTATCTTTTAAATATCCGGAGGGAAGATTTTTCAAAAGAGATAAAACCAAAAACAACTTCGATTGAATTGTGGCCGTTTTACCACGAATCATTTCGGCAACATCGGGATTCTTCTTCTGAGGCATAATGCTGCTTCCTGTTGTAAAGGCATCATTTAGTTCAATCATGCCGAATTCGTGAGTACACCACAATATTAAATCTGCAGCCACTCGGCTTAGATGAATCATTAAAATGGAGGCAAAAGAAAGGAATTCAGCTGTCTCTTCACCTCTTGAGCTTACCACATCGAGAGAGTTAGTCTGAATGCCTTCGAAACCCAGTAAACCCTCTGTGATTCTTCTGTCGATAGGCCAACTTGTGCCGGCCAGAGCACACGCCCCTAATGGGTTCAAGTTGAACCTAATGAAAACATTTTGTAGTCTATCTAGGTCTCGCATAAGCGCCTCAGCATGAGCGGTAAGCCAATGGGCATATGTAATCGGTTGGGCTGGCTGCTGATGAGTGTATCCTGGCATAATAGTCAAAAGATGTTTTTCAGCCTGATTCAGAATACTCTCTACTAACGTTATAACCAGTTTCGAAGTCTCATTGATTTCTTTACGCAAGTAAAGACGTATGTCAACGATGACCTGCTCGTTTCTACTTCTTCCTGTGTGAAGTTTTCCACCCGTTTGCATACCCGCCTCTTTTATCACAAAGCTTTCGATATTCAAATGCACATCTTCAAGTTCCGGATCTAACTTGAATTTTCCTATTTTATGGAGGCTCCTTATTTTTTCAAGGGCTCTTATTATCTTCTTGAGTTCTTCTTTCGAAACTATCCCTTGTCTAAATAACATAAATGCATGAGCTTCGCTGGCTTTTACGTCTTCCTCAATCAGTTTAGTATCGAGCTCAATGTCCTCTGTTATCAATAAGTCAGAAGCATCTTTAGTCAATCTTCGCTCCAAGCGACCTTTCAACAACTTTCTATCCATGAGTTTACATCTCTTTATGTTATCTCTTTTTGGTCTTTAGCAAATTTGCAACCCGAGTTGGTAAACCCCATAGTTCTACAAACCCTTCTGCAGCTGTTTGCTCGAAAGTCGTTTTAATTCCATAAGAAGCTAGACTCGTGTCATATAGTGAGTATGGGGAAGATCGTCCAACCACATGGGCACTTCCCTTAAACATTTTCAACTTAACTTCCCCTTCAACCCATTTTTGTGTAGCATTAATAAACGCTTCCAAATCCTCCCTCAAACGATCTGCCCATAATCCACTGTAAATTAGCCATGTCCATTGAGTGTCGACATTTTGCTTGAAAGCTAATTCATGTCTAGTTAAAACTAGTTTCTCGAGATCTTTATGGGCCTCCAGTATGCACGTTGCTGCGGGGCATTCATAAACCTCTCTGGATTTTATGCCAATAATTCTATCTTCAATGTGGTCAATACGGCCGATGCCATGTTTTCCAGCCACACGGTTTATGAAGTTTATGAGCTTAACCATCTCCATTTCTTTACCGTTTACAGCTGTTGGGATGCCCTTTTTGAATTTAATAGCCAAGTACTCTGCCTTATTTGGCGCTCGTTCAGGGGATGTTGTCCATTCAAAAGCATCGGGAGGCGGTTCGTTTTCGGGTTTATCTATTGGACCACATTCAATGGCTCTGCCCCAAAGGTTTTGGTCTATGCTATAAGTGCTAATTTTAGTGGGAATCTTGATTCCGTGCTTTTTTGCATACTTGACTTCTGCATTTCGACTTAGTTTCCATTCTCGAACGGGGGCATATATTTTTATGTCTGGTGCTAAGGCTTTAATGGTTACTTCTAATCTGACTTGGTCGTTGCCCTTCCCTGTACAGCCATGAGCTACAGCTGAGGTTTTCTCCTTTTGGGCTATGTCCACAAGTTTTGAGGCTATGAGTGGGCGAGATAATGCGCTTAGAAGCGGGTATTTTCCCTCATATAAAGCGTTAGCCTTTATAGCTGACGAAACATATTGTTCTGCTAGTTCTTTTCTGGCGTCTATTGTATAGTGTTTTTTTGCGCCAACTTTTCTGGCTTTCGTTTCTATTGCTTCAATGTCTTCCTTTTGTCCAAGTTCAACTAAGACGGTTATGATATCTGCATTGTACTTTTCGGTTAGCCATCTGATGATAACAGAAGTGTCGAGACCACCCGAATAGGCCAAAACTATTTTATCCCTTTTCATACCAACAACCTCGTTTTATTGTGTCTAAATCCTTTTCAACAGTTAATAAGTATGAATTGCTCTAAATCTGATCTAAAGCTTTTTACAATTTCGGTTCTTGCTAACCCGTCCATATATCATTTGGTGTTCTTTCAATATGTTGTTGAAAAATAACTTCCTGGATTTTGATGTTGGCTGACTTTTTCAATGATTACTATGTGAATTCGAAAAATTGGACTCTCCATTAACTCTCCAAAAAATAGAATGTCTTTATCGGTCGATTGCCTCTTGTTTTTATTCAATGTGGCACTAAATTTTGAACCCGCCAAATTTCTTAAAGTATGCTATCAAACCACCACATTCCAAAATCTCAAGCAAAAAACTAGGCAAACGTTTAAAGCTAAAAATCTTTCCGTTGCTTAAATTCTTCAATGAGCCTTCAGCCACGTTGATAGAAATTATGTCGCCCTCACTCACATTTTTTGAAGCATCTTCCGACTCGATGACCGGCAAACCTACATTAATTGCGTTCCTATAAAAAATGCGAGCAAACGAGCCAGCAACCACAGCTCCAACACCCAGTTCTTTTAAAACTCTTGGAGCATGCTCCCGTGATGAGCCACAGCCAAAATTTTTTCCTCCAACCATTAGGTCGCCAGCATTGACCTTCTTAGAAAAATTCGGGTCAACTCCCTCCATGGCATGCTCGGCCAAGTCTTTCATATTCAACGTTTTGAACTTATATTTTCCCGGAATGATAACATCCGTATTGATATCATCGCCAAACTTCCATACCTTCCCTTCGATGATCTTCTTTTCCATTTACCGTTCCTCCCAAGTGCAGGGATCCGTTATGCGTCCTTCCACTGCAGAAACCGTTGCGGTAATCGGCGAACATAAATATATATCTGCTTCAGCGCAGCCCATTCTTCCCACAAAATTTCTATTAGAAGTAGAAAGGACAACCTCTCCCGAAGCTGGAACTCCCTGATGTCCCCCTACACAGACCCCGCAACCTGGATTACAAATTACACAACCAGACTCCAGCAAAATTTCAATCAAACCGTTCTTCAAAGCTTCTAAAAATATTTTCCTAGAAGCTGGAACTACTAACATTCGTACTCCCGGAGCAACTTTTTTACCCTGTATTATTCGCGCCGCCATCTCCAAATCTTCGTATCTGCCGTTGGTACACGAGCCAAGAAAAACCTGGTCAATTCGGAGTCCTTGAACTTCCTTTACAGGCTTCACATTATCTACTCTAGGTGGGCATGCAATTTGAGGACTCAAATTTGAGACATTGTAATCATAGTTTGCTGCAAAGTTTGCATCGGTATCATTCTTAACTGGTTTAACGTTCCCCCTTCCTAGTTTAGTAAAGTATTCGAGTGTTTTTTCATCAGCTTCAACTAGCCCTGTCTTTCCTCCCATCTCCACAGCCATATTGCATAATGTTAATCTTTCGTCGATGCTGAGGCTCTTTACAATTTCCCCTGAGAATTCAATGGCATTATACGTCGCGCCATCAGCTCTTATCTGCCCCGCTATATATAGAATAATGTCCTTCGCAGTAACAAAATGGGGAAGCGATCCGCTTAAATTAAACCTCAACGTGGCTGGGACCTTAAACCACAGCTTTCCAGTTAAAAAAACCGCGGCCATTTCTGTAGACCCAATTCCCGTTGAAAATGCGCCAAGCGCACCATAAGTGCAAGTATGCGAATCGGCCCCTACAACTAAAAACCCGGGTTCAACATGATTTTCTACAACAAGTTGATGGCAAACACCGGATCCAACATCATAAAAATTCGTTATACCTTGCTCCTGTGCAAAATATCGCATGTTTTTATGAAGATTAGATGTACCTTCGTATGCACTGGGAGATATATGATCGATAACCAATACTACTTTGTCTTTATTCCAAACTTTTTTCCCATTCATTTCCTTGAAAGATTTTATTGCTAAAGGAGCAGTGCCATCATGAGCCATCGCTAAGTCAACGTCAGCTAAAACAATATCTCCTGCTCTCGCGTCTACTCCAGACGCAGTGCTAAAAATTTTTTCACTAACAGTCTTTCCCAAACCCGTCATCTGCCTGACGTCTAATTCTAAGATAAAGAATCGGCATTTCCTTATATTCTTTCACTTTGCAAAGCAAAGGATGTAAAAAAAGAATAGTTTAAATTGGAGTCTAATGACTATTCTTTAGAACTAGTGATTGAGGAGGTTAAGTAGTTGCGAGAGCAAGTTGAAAAAGCTTTGGAAAAAATTAGGCCCGCTTTGCAAGCAGATGGTGGCGATATTGAGCTGGTTGATGTGGAAAATGGAGTAGTTAAGGTGAGGCTGACTGGTGCTTGTGGAGGTTGTCCAATGTCACAAATGACACTTAAGATGGGTGTTGAAAAGGCATTAAAGGCACAGATTCCTGAGATAAAAAGTGTTGAGGCTTTACAGTAACCAGAAAGTGCATTAAACTACACCGTTCTTGTGCTGATGTTTTAAGAAAAAAAGGCCATATAATTTTCTGCACGCTATGTTTCGTAATTAAAAGTAGCAATGATAAGTTACATGCTATTTTAAATCAGAGGCAATAAAATGATCGAACTTACAGAACCCACTTTTATCTTAATGATTTCGCTGATCTTAGTTCCAGCATATGTTGCCAATGGCATGGCCCCCGTTTTCGGTGGTGGGAAACCTATAGATCTGGGAAAAAACTTCATAGATGGAAAAAGAATTTTAGGTGACGGGAAAACAATTAGAGGTGCAGTCTCGGGCATAGTTTTCGGAACTTTCGCAATTTTGGTTGAGGTTGCTTTGGTTAACGTTTTAGTGATTGACGTATTTCTCAATTCTACTTTCATTTTGTTTGGATTGGTGATTGCTTTGGGGGCCATCATTGGTGATCTTATAGGTGCCTTCATTAAACGAAGACTAGGGTTAGCGAGGGGAAAATCGGTTCCTGGTCTTGATCAGCTTACATTTATTTTAATTGCGTTTATTTTTGCATATGGGTTTACTCAGTTTATACCGCTGACGATTATTACATTCACTATGCTCCTAGTTGCCCTTATCATAACGCCATTTCTACATCTTCTTGGGAATTATGTTGGGTACAAAATAGGTAAAAAACGCGAACCTTGGTAAAGTAACTAAGTTTTTTTCAAATAAATTCGAGCCTACCGATCTTTTTCAGTTTTTGTACATATACTGTGTTGGTTTGCCTAATGTTTTTATTTTAGATGAAGTTTAAAATTCGGTATGCTTCCATCTGACATTTTTAAGCTGAAAGTCGAGCTTCAGTCAGAAGGATTGCATAGCGAATCGATACATTCTATGATTTTTAAAAAGTCGGGAGCTGGTCCTTCTGGAATGATTAGTCTCACTCTCCCGGGAAATCACTGCGCGTGGATACCTGCAACATTACCGATTTTTAGTGCGTCACCTAATAAGCTACATGCAGAAAATGGTAAATTCCTTGTTGCGGAACGTTTTTTTGACAAAACTCCTGTTGAAGTTACGAAAATGCCTAATTTTTACTCGAAAATTACTTCCAAAGGAATACCTATGCATAAACTGGGACTTCTTCATGGTAAAGATTGTATTGGAACTACAATCAATCCCAACTGTTATTATTGGAAAATTGACAAACCTTGCCATTTTTGCGGAATTGAGGCTCCTGTTAAGGCAGGGCACTCAATAGGTGAAAAAGATCCAAATCAGTTTATAGAAGTTTTAGATGAAGCCAAAAAAGAAGGTTTATGTAATCATGTAACACTAACGACCGGAGCGACTGAGAATAAAGATGAAGAAATCGCAATTTATTCCACATTCGTCAGAAAAGTTAAAGAAGTTTTCGACATTCCAATTCATGTACAACTAACTCCCCCCAAAAACCTTGAACGACTGAGTGAATTATCAGATGCCGGTGTAGATACAGTTGGTATTAATATTGAATCCTTGGACCCTATGATTTTCAATAAAATATGTCCCGGAAAAGCAAGGGATAATGGCCGAAGCATGTATGCAAATGCATGGAAGGCCGCTATTAACATATTCGGCGAAGCACAAGTCAGCTCATTTGTAATTATGGGTCTAGGTGAAAACATGCAAGTCACATTATTAGAGCTAGAGAAAATGGTACGTTTTGGCTGTGTTCCTTTTATTACATCTTTTACTCCGGTAGTTGGTAGTTTGATGGAAACTATTTCGCCTCCTTCCTTTAACTATATGCTCGAAACATATCGTAGTGTTGCGACAATTATCAGGAAGTATGGTTTAGATTTAACAAAGAGCAAGGCTGGTTGTGTCAGATGTCATGCTTGTAGTGCATTAC
>JBDRNN010000157.1:0-4915 GCA_043811145.1 Candidatus Bathyarchaeota archaeon | reverse complement strand
TTTTACACTCGAAGAGTATAAATCAGTCATCGCTGATATCGGTATTGTTATAATTGGACAAACAGCAGAGATTGCTCCGGCAGACAAGAAAATGTATGCACTGCGCGATGTAACCGGGACAGTCGAGTGCATCCCGTTAATTGCTGGGAGTATAATGAGTAAGAAATTAGCCGAAGGCATAGATGCGCTTGTTCTCGATATCAAGACAGGTCGCGGTGCTTTCATGCAATCCGAGTCGGATGCGATTGAGTTGGCAAAAACATTAATCGCAATAGGAAACAATTTTGGAAAAAAGACAATTGGATTTTTAACCGACATGTCGCAGCCGCTTGGTTATGCGGTAGGTAACTGGCTTGAAGTGGTCGAGTGTGTAGAATGTATGCGCGGTAAAGATGTTTCCGATTTAATGGAAGTTACATATTTACTCAGCGGTGTGATGGTAATGTTAGGTGGAAAGGCAAAGACAATTGAAGAAGGTGTCGCAAAATGTAAAGAATCTATCGCCTCAGGTGTGGTATACAAGAAGTTTTTACAAATGGTTGAAAGGCAAGGCGGCGACCCATCGTTCATCGAAGATTTATCGAAATATCCTAAGAGCAAATATTCATTAGATGTAAAGAGTAACTCCGGTGGCTACATTAACAGCATAGATGCGCTTGAGGTTGGATTCACGGGAATTATGATCAGCGCCGGACGAATGAAAGTTGACGATGTTATCGATCCCAAAGCCGGAATTATTTTCAATAAGAAAGTTAATGACCCAGTGAACCTGAACGATACTTTAGCTGTAATCTATGGCGACGATAAACCCAAGCTTGAAGCTGCCGCACGAAGATTGCAGGATAGTTTTCAGATTACAACTAAACCCTCCAGTCTACCGCCACTCATACATGCGATGATTGATGAAAAAGGTGTGCACGAGTGGAAAAAACAATAGTACAGTAAAAACTATATTCGGTTGATATATAAACTCCTCCCCTCTCCATAATACGAATCATACACATGCTGATAAACAAAGTCGCATTTTTGGGAATATATATCACGTGTATATATCGGAGGAAGCTTATCTAAAATATTCTCAATGCAAATTCGAACGTTTGCTCGTGATTGCTGTTTCTTTCGCCAATCGAGCACAAGTTTCTCTCTTTTTAAAGTATCAAGCAATTCCTTTGCAACTTTTTTGATCTCTTTTTCTTGAGGTTTAGTAATTTTCATGTCGGGCTTAGTGAGAATATCAAACATTGTAAGTTCTTCTTCGTTTAGCCCCTCAGCAACTCCGCGACGTTCTTCTTCATTTAACGTCTTGGCAAATTCGACCAATTGGCTGAAGAATTGTTCAACATTTGCCGACCCTGCATTATACTCATCTATCATCTTTTGGAATTGCTCAAGATAATTCATACGGTTTTTATTCAAACGAACCATCAACATTAACCTGACGTTTATTACACCCTTGAGTCGCTCGACTTCGATATGTTTCCTTGATTTTTCAAACTTAGCTTTCAAAGCTTCAAAGTCAATCATAGATAAATCTATGATATTCTTTCCGTACTGCTCTTGTTCATGAATTACATATCCTTCTGCGGCAATTGAGCCATCCAACACTTGTTCTACGGCAGTCATAACGTAAGATATATCCACCGGAGGTGAAAGTGATCGTATCTTTTCAGCTATTACCCTTGTCAGTAGAACAATCTGGACAAACTCCGTTGCTTTGGGATCTGGTAACATCGCTTTATATAGTGCTTGTACCGATAAAGCCAAAGATAAATATCTTTTCTTTGAATCATCGTTTTCCAGTATTGCATCAACAGCATCGTCAATGAGTTTTATTTTAGCAAATGCATCGGCAGAAATGATTTTGTCAAGGTCTATCTCTCGTTCTTCACAATAATCTTTGACCTGTTCAATTGCTTCCCGGAGTTCTTCAATAAGTTTTTGCTTATCCTGAACCGGAGAATCACCAGGCATTATGCCACCACCCGAAGCCGATCCATAGATTGCCAGCGCTTTCTGTAAGTTACGGAACACGCCAACATAGTCGACAATCAATCCATTAAGCTTATCTTTAAACACTCTGTTTGCCCGCGCAATCGTCTGCATGAGGGTATGATTTCTCATCGGCTTATCAAGATAGATTGTCGAGCAGGATGGCACATCAAACCCCGTCATCCACATTGCACACAAAAAAACGATACGGAATGGATCTTTCGGGTCTTTAAACTTAACATCCATTTCCTCGGTTACAATCCGTCTTCGATGTGTTGCAATATCCAAACCTTTATCTCTGAACTCCTGGATTTCATTCTGAGCTTGTGAGACGACGACAGCCATATCTGTCTCTTCCATGAAGCGTATTTTTAACTGTAAATCTTCTTTCTGTTTATCATCTACAGCTACGGCATGCTTTATCTTCAAGTCTTCAAGAAATCTCTTCCAATATTTATTGACTTTATCATACATTCGCACAGCAGTTACTTTATCAATAGAGATAACCATCGCCTTCCCAGCATAGCCACGACCCATGAAGTGAGCAACTATATCCTCAGTTATCTTCTCTAACCGATCATCTCGCGTTATGAGATGATACTCTCTGGAAAACTCACGCTCTAACTTTTTCTCCTGTTCTTCATTGAGCATCGCTTCTTCGATGACATTTTGTATGTCTTCATTTAAATCCTGATTTGTAAGCTGTAATTCAGGTATATGGTTCTCATAGTAGAGCGGGACAGTCGCCTTGTCATCTATGGATTGCTTGAAATTGTAGATACTAACATAATCACCAAATACTTGTCTGGTTCTCTCCTCACCTGCCATTAAAGGAGTACCTGTGAAGCCAATAAAAGCAGCATTAGGGAGAGCATTTCTCATGTTGAGCGCAAGGATATCATACTGACTGCGATGTGCCTCATCGGTTATTACAATGATATCTGAACGATTAGAAATCTTCGGATACTTCTCACCAGGATCAGTGTGGAATTTTTGGATAAGCGTGAAGAGGTAACGATGATCTTCTTTTAGTAATTGCTTCAGATGTTCACCACTGTCTGCTCTGACCCGTTCTTCCGCTTCTGTTACAACTCCGGCATTAGCAAAATTCTTATAGATTTGTCCGTCAAGTTCGTTACGGTCTGTTACTATGAGGAATGTGTAATTACCCGGCAGTTTACGGAGAACTTTTTGTGAGAAAAATACCATCGAGTAGCTTTTACCGCTTCCTTGAGTGTGCCAGAAAACTCCTAACCGACCGTGATTATCTTTTATATCTCTTACAGCTTCAAATGCACTATTGACGCCAAGATGCTGATGGTTTTTTGCAACCATCTTTACGAGACCACCTTTCTCATCGCTGTAAAGGATGAAGTTTTCCAGTATATCCAGCAAGCGTTTCGGTTCGCATGTACCTCGAATCATCGTTTCGAGTGATACAACACCTTCTTCGCCCTCGCTGTTAATCTTCTTCCAATCTGCAAAGTGTTCCCACTGAGAGCTGATAGTTCCGATTTTGCTTTCACTCCCGTTTGAAAGTATTATGAAGCCGTTGTACCAGAAGAGTTGTGGTATTGTATCTTTGTAGTCTGTTAGATTACCGGAAAATGCATTCTCCAACCGCTTGTGCATTGCTTTCAGTTCGATGAAAACAAGCGGTAAACCATTCACAAAACCGATGAGGTCTGCACGACGTTTGTACATATCGCCTGTTACCCAGAACTGCGAGGCAAGGAAGAAATCATTCTCCTTTGGATTTTCCCAATCTATAATACGGACACGTTCCTGGACTTCCTCACCTTTACGATTTCGAACCGTTACAGTAACACCATCTTTGAGTAACTTGTAGATTTCACGATTGGCGTTTACGGGATTGAGGGAGCTTCTATCTTTGGTGAGTTCTTCTATAGCAAGCCCGACGGCTTCCGGTGATAATTCGGGGTTGAGTTTTTGTAACGCAGGACGAAGGTGAGAAACTAAGACTACTTCGGATGATGTTTCACGACCTAATGTGCCTGAGGAAGAGAAGGTTTCATAAAAGCAATTTGCTGTTTGCCATCCCAATTCAGAAATGTAATTAATCGCAGGTTGTTCAATTAGTACATCTTCTGAGTATGAAGTCATCACTTTTAAAAATGATTAAGCGACTAATTCCATCTCAACTTCTTCATCTAACTCTGAACTCGGCCTAACATCAAGCCAGCCAAGAACCGCTAAGTTTCGTATCGTCGATGCTACTTCCTTTTTGTCATACGGTGGACGATGTCTTTTCTTCCATTCCATCACTTCGTTTAATACATCCATCTCAGAAGGTTTTGTACCATTCTGTTGTTTCATAGTATGACGTGCAAAATGAACCGTAGCGGCAAGCTCAGCCGTTTGTGTATTCAATCGACAAAAGAGATCAGTTAATCGTTCAATGATTGGTTCTTCTTTTGCATAATCTTTTTCAAATAGATTCAGAGCATTAATATATGTTTTCCCAACTCTTATATTAAACTTAGAACCAACTTTTTCCTCATCGAGCAATCCATTATTGACAAGCTTAGTCAACTTCGGTTTTAAGTCCGATGCAAAAGGTCCAAAACTTGCTCGCTTGAAAACTAATCCTGTCTCTAATCCCATCATTGTACCGAAGTATGCAATTTTCTGTAATGCAGTCCTACCAATGGGCCAACGATAAGGAATATTTTCTAATCGATGAATAACTTCTAATATTGGGATAAATCCTTTTTCAATTCGTGTTTTAGGTTTAGCTTCCTCCTCGTATTGAGCTTTACTAACTTTGCCTAAGTAGTCCGGTGTTAATTGAACATGAGGGATATTAAACGGCGCATACAATTCAACAGGAATATCCAACTCCATTAAATGTTGATACAGAGTTCGTCCAACAATATTCCACTCTAATTCACCTAATCCACAGCCT
>JBDRNN010000156.1:0-4821 GCA_043811145.1 Candidatus Bathyarchaeota archaeon | reverse complement strand
TAACAAATATCTGCCTAAGTTAAATTCAACTTTTACAGAGTTGTTGGATATTAAGTTGAGTGCTAAAAAAGTTTTAATAACCGGTGAAACTATAAAAATATACCTTTGGTTCAGTTTCCCAACAATAAAATACGCGTGATTATGTTTTGCTAACTTGTTCAGAGAGCTATCCTCAAGAAAAGAAGCAACTGGGTAAAGTTTCACTTATCCTTCCTACTTATAATGAGGAGCAAAACATTGAACATACGCTCATAGAGGTTGACACTACTTTAAAGCAAATATGTCCTGACTATGAGATTGTAGTAGTAGATGATGGAAGCAAAGATCGGACCCAGCAAATAATCCAGAAATATATTAAAAATAATTGTAATGTAAAGGTTGTAGGTTACAATACAAATATGGGTAAAGGTTATGCTCTTAGAAAAGGTTTTGAATTTGCAACAGGAGACAAAATAGTCTTCTTTGACAGCGACAGCGACATACCACACGCGGAGCTTAAGCTATACCTCGATACCTTAGAGAAAGTGGATGTAGTCATAGGCTCGAAAAGACATCCTCAGTCAAAGGTTAGAGCCTCATTTAAAAGGAGATTTCTCAGTGCATCCTTTCACATTTTGGTAATAATGATGCTTACAGGTGTTAAAGTGACGGATACTCAAGCAGGTTTGAAGGCTTTTAGGAGAAGTGCTCTTGAAAAAATTGTTAGATTGATGCTTGTTAAGGGCTATGCGTTTGATGCTGAGCTTTTGGCTATAGCTTCCCTCCTCAAAATGAGGATAGCTGAGCTTCCCATTAGCATAGATTTAACAGGGAAATTTAGGATTCAGAGCATTCTTCGCATGTTAATTGATCTTCTTGGAGTAGCTTTTAAGCTTAAATTTAGAAAGTGGTATCAGAAAAATCTGAATAATGGAAAGCCAACATATAAACCAGTAATTCCAATTTAGTAAACTCAGAATTGAGTTGATATAGCTCTTTCAGGTTTTTAAAAGGGCTATCAACATTTACACTTGTAGATAGAGTTTATGTTGTATTTTCGAGGGATTAGAGAAGCAACATCCCAAATATATGAAGGCTTTTTCGTTGGTCGAATTGAGCTAATAAGGGGGACATCTCTCTCATGGAGCGATCCATGTGAGCGTATATTGAATTTCTTCTTTTGAAAAGTATCTGAGAATACTGTTTCTCTATCACCTAAGAGTAAAAGGTGACCTATGCGACTTGGATGAAGACAGAAATGAGTTGCTGCTTCATCGTTTGAGTAGACCTTTTCCACACCGGGGACGTCTACCAGAATATCACGAGCTGTTTCTATATCGCCTTCTGTTATGTACAGGTAGCAAGAGCCTCCTAAGTTTAGGTGATGTCGTGTATATGCGTCTTTGACAATGGGTACGAATTTATTGGATATACCTTCTTGTTGAAGTATGTCTTGCGGGTTAACTAATCTTTGTTTCTTACTCATACCATGGTCGGCCGTAACTACGAGATCTAAATCTCCTTTATTAAATGCTTGGCCGATAATTTCGTCAATTCTTTGCAGAAAGTCTTTTGCTGTGTTCGATCTTGGAGCATTAAAATGCATTATGGTGTCGGTAGTTACTATAAAGAAAAAGCCTTGCTTTTTTATTTTTATATGTTCAAGGAAACAACGGATTAGCCATATGCTTACCTCAGGGTCGTAGACATTTGGTGCGGGTCCTATTTTTTTTATGGCCCATTTTGGAGGATTTTCAGCTGAAACTGAAATATCGGCATCAGTAGATAGCAAGTTCGCGAGTTTATCTTTTACTGTGAAGAGTCCAGTCTCTATGTTTCTTTCTCTAAACTTGTAGAACAGGCTTTTGACCAAGATTAGCTGGGGGTCGTTCATGTATGTTATTACATCCTTGGTTGGTTCATAGTATGAGTTTCCAGTGATTCCATGTTGTTGGGGAGAGGTTCCCGTTAAGATAGACGTTGCGTTCACATTGGTTATTGTAGGAACCGCTGCTAGTATCTTGCTGACGAATCCTTTTTTTCCAATTTCTTCTAAATGTGGGAGACCTATGGCTTCAACATAGTCTGATCCGCATCCATCCAACACAACTATAGCAATCTTCTTCACATTGGTCTCTCCTTTGTTCTCGGAGAAAATTTGCTAATATCCTCATGTAGACGATGCCAGTTAATTATTGAGACAGAACCTGAAATTCAGTTTATTTTTTATCTTTCATATAAATAAATCTTTATTGCTGTTGACCCAATGCACTAGCTTTTTTATTCCTTGCTTTGGTTTTATAGCTGGTGTCCAGCCAAGTTTGGTTTTTGCTTTCGATATATCTGATACATAGACTTTCTGGTCTGAAAAACGCCATTTCCCATATTTGATCCTACTTCTTTTGCCTGTTAGCTCTTTTAGAACATCAAGAAGCTCAAGAAGCGAGATAGTATTTTCAGGCCCACCGCCAATATTGAATGCTTCTCCGTTGTGCTGATTTTTTCTCTTTATGAATGTGTCGAATGCTTTGATCAGATCTTCTACGTATAGTATATCGCGCACCTGTTTGCCGTTGCCATATATGGTTATTGGTCTATTAGTTATTGTGGCGATCGTAAACCATGCCACCCAGCCTTGGTCTTCAAACCCAAATTGTCTTTCTCCATATATGCAACTCATACGGAAGATTCCGGTTTTTAAGCCGTAGGTGTAGACGTAGTCTTGGGTGTAAATGTCGCCCGCGGTTTTTGAACACCCATATGGGGTGTGGCCGCATAAATCTATGGGGTAAGTTTCAGGTATACCGCTCTCATGTTTTCTTTCAAACTTGTATCGTTTTCCTTCCTCTTTGACTTTGATTTTGTTTACGTTATCGCCGTAAACCTTGTTTGTGGAGCAGTAAACGAGTATTGGATTACTTTTCGCTCTTCTTGCTGCTTCCAACACATTAAATGTTCCTTGTGCATTTAACGCGAAGTCTATTTTTGGGTCTATAAGTGAGGTTGTCACCGCGGTTTGTGCAGCAGTATGTATAATTGCATCTACGTCCTTTGCGGCTGATTGAATTTCAGTTTCGTTTCTTATATCTCCTTTTATGAAACGAATGTCCTTGTACTTCTTCAAATAGTTATAATTATATGTTGCATTTTTAACATCTTTTTTGAGAAGTAGCATCCTTGAGAGATTATCGAAAACTGCTACTTGGTTTCCTTTTTTGGCATAGAACTCTGCGGCATGAGAACCAACAAAGCCTGCCCCACCGGTAATAAGAATTCTCAATCTTAAAGATACTCCTTCCTTTTGTAGGTTAGCAAGGGATTATTTGAACTTTAATTAGGCTAGTCGAAGTATTTTTTCCTTTGTTTTTCCGCGATTTCAAACATGTCAACAGCATCTTTTTCTTCACTCCACTCTAAAAGTTTTTGTAATCCGGTCTTCAAACTCCACTTAGGTTTGAAGTTTAGGTCTTTTTTTATTTTGCTTATGTCCGCGAAATCATGTCGGTTGTCCCCTGCTCTGAACTCATTGGTGATTTTCGGTTTAACTTTCGAATCATGCATGTCAATCAGGTTTTCCGCAATGCCTAAGACGCTGTTAGACTTGCCTGTTCCAACATTATATACACCTGTTTTGTTGCTTTTCACTCCCTGGAGATTTGCTGTGGCAACATCTTCTACGAATATAAAGTCTCGAGTTTGTTTTCCATCTTCGAAGACTATTGGCGTATTGTTATTTTTTATTCGTGAAGAGAATATATAGCGATTAGACCTGTGTAAGGGTTGTTCAGGCTTTGTCTAGGTCCGTAAACGTTGAAGTATCTGAAGGCTATAGTAGGGATCTGAAGGGCGAAACTATAGTCTAAGGCGATTCTTTCACAATCATACTTTGATAGTGCATAGACAGAGAGGTTTTGCGCTGGTTTTTCTTCAGTGGTACCTGTCGGCTTAACGTGCCTATTGCAAATTTGACAGTGTACTTCCCAGTCACGCTTCTCTAGCTGTGTACTTGATCTTAGAGGGGGGTATACTATGCCGCATTTCATGCATTTGTATGCGCCTTCACCATAGATGGATTTTGAGCTGGCGACAATAATCCTCTTTATTTTCTTTTTTAGATGGGGACTTTCTAGAAGAGTTTCGTACAGGTTGGCTGTGCCTATAGTATTTACTTCTAGATATCTATTGGGTTGGTACATGCTTTGACCTACACCAACCATTGCTGCCAAATGAATCACTACGTCGATGTTTGCTAGTGCTTTGCGCCAGTCGGCCTTTTTTTGGATGTTTCCCCAAATATAATGAGCCTTTGGGTTTAGATAGTCAGGCTTTTTACCCATATGGACTTGGTGCTCCAAGTTATCTAGAACTGTTACATCATATCCTTTTTTGATTAGTAGATCCGTTGTGTGACTTCCTATGAAGCCTGCTCCACCTGTTACTAGTACTTTCATTTTTGAGTAATTCTCCTATCTGGATGATTAACAAATACAAAGAATTTTTAACTTACTACTTGGACTCATATTTATATAACTATACCTGGGTAGCAATATTGAGATTTGATACTGTAGTTGTGTTGGCTGGAGGGCCTAGTACTCGATTAAAGCCTTTCACTAATGATCTTCCTAAAGGTATGGTTAAGGTATGTGGCAAGCCACTTCTTCAGTGGGTAGTTGAGTGGCTTAAGGATAATGGTGTTGTGGAGATCATTCTTGGTGTTGCTTATTTGAAGGAAAAAATAATGGAATATTTTGGTGATGGAACAAAATTCGGTGTGAACATAAGGTATAGCGTTCATACGTCTGAAGGGGGGACCTGTGAAGGGTTTCGTCTTGCAATTGAACG
>JBDRNN010000155.1:0-4331 GCA_043811145.1 Candidatus Bathyarchaeota archaeon | reverse complement strand
AATACATGTCATCCTTGGGGATATGTTGCTGTCGGCAACACTCTTAAACTAAAAGTCCCAAGTTTATTTTATAAACAAAAAGTATTAATATTATTTATCTACTAAACCATGTCCGTGTTGGATGGTGAAAAAATGATGGGTGTGACGAAGGAAACTAACATTTCTGAGGAATGTGACGGGACATGTGGTTCATGCTCAACATCTGATGGTTGCAACGATCAGAGAAAGCAAAAGTATGAACAAGAGCAAAAACTAAAATTGAAATTGAGCAAAATTAAACACAAAATAGCAATTATCAGCGGTAAGGGTGGCGTTGGTAAAAGCACCGTAACTGCAAACCTTGCAATGGCATTCGCCCTCCGAGGACATAAAAACAAGGTCGGAGTTCTTGATGCTGATATTCACGGTCCATGTATTCCAAAGATGCTCGGACTAAAAGGGCAGAAACTTATAGGCGGACCAGGCGGAATACTATTCCCAGTTACTGGTAAACTTGGGATAAAAGTTGTTTCAATGGATTTTTTGCTTCCAAATGATGAGGAGCCAGTTATTTGGCGTGGTCCCTTGAAAATGAAAATTATTCAACAATTTCTATCTGACATAACATGGGGGGAACTTGACTATTTGTTCGTCGACCTGCCGCCTGGAACTGGGGATGAATCATTGAGTGTTACTCAGTTGATTCCTGAAATGGATGGTGTAGTTATTGTGACTATGCCTTCTGAAGTTTCGCAAGGCGTAGTTAAAAAGGCTGTAACGTTTGCCAAGCAAATTGGTGTGCCTATAATCGGTATAGTTGAGAACATGAGCGGTTTTATTTGTCCCGACTGTGGAGCCAAAGTCAACATTTTCAAAACTGGTGGAGGTAAAAAGATAGCTGAAGACCTATCAGTTCCTCTACTGGGTAGCATTCCTATAGATCCTAAAATCTGCAATGCCTCAGATAGCGGCTTGGCTTTCATAGCTGAAAACAAAGCTTCCCCTGCAACTAAAGCGTTTCTGGAAATTGTCAAAAAGATCGATCACTTCTTAGAAAATAAGGGTGTCATGATAATAAGGGGATAAAAAAATGAAAATATGTGTAAGTGCAACAGGAAGCAATTCTGAAGCCCAAGTGGATCCTCGCTTTGGTAGGTGTCTCTACCTTGTAATTGTGGATTCTGAAACCATGCAATTTGAAGGTATCCCAAACATGGCTGCAGGCTCAACAGGTGGTGCGGGAATTCAAGCAGCTCAAACTATAGCAGATAAGGGTGTCAAAGTAGTCATAACAGGAAATGTTGGACCTAACGCTTTTGGGGCGTTGTCAGCGGCTGGTATAGAAATTGTAACTGGGGCATCTGGAACAGTCAAAGGAGTTGTTGAGAAATTCAAAAAGGGTGAATTGCAGAGGACTGGTGCACCTACCGTTGGAGGGCACTTCGGGGAGGACAGGGGACGAGGCAGAGGCATATGGAAGCTTTAACCAACCTTGACTTTAGAGAGCCTGAAGAGGCGCGTTCACTGGAGGAGGTGAGTAATTGACAGAAAGAATAATAATTCCTACTGAAAATCAAGAAGGATTGAACGCTAAATTAGCTGAACACTTCGGGAGAGCACCCTACTATACTGTTGTTGAACTTGGACAAAATGGTGAAGTTATTAACATTAAGACCGTTCCGAACGTTGGTGAGCATGCAGGTGGGATGGGTTTTTCTCACGACCACATTCTGGAGTACAAACCAACAGCACTCATAGTCTACGGTATGGGACCAAGAGGCTTGAACACTTTTCAAAGCGCTGGAGTGGCAGTACTGAAAGCAAACGCGAGCACAGTTAGCGAAGTAATATTAGCGTACAAAAAAGGTGCACTTCCAGAGCTTACAGAAGGTTGCGAGCATGCACACCACAAGGATGAACACCATGAGCATGAACACCACCATTAATCCGGAACTCGAGTTCTGGAGGTGAGAAAACGCCAAAGAAACTTTCAGAAGAAGAACTCAACCTGATGGCGGAGTCAGGCTATTCCAAGAAAGCTATCGAACTCTACGTAAACAACGTTAACGTGGGCACATTGGAGAACCCCAATGTAGTAACAACTTTCCTTGGACCATGCGGTGACCTAATAAAACTGTATCTACGGATTGGCAAAAACGACAGAATAGAAGACTCTAAGTTCTATTATTTAGGCTGCCCAGGTTCAGCTGTATCAGCATCTGCGATGACAATTCTCTCAAAAGGCAAGACTATTAATCAGGCGAAGAAAATTACGGAAGAAGATATATTACTGGAACTTGGAGGTTTACCAAAGTCAAAGCGTGACTGTGCAAAACTATCCATAAAAACTCTTCTAAAAGCTATTGCTGAATACGAGAAACAAAAAGGGCGCTCTGAGATATAGCTAATCTTCAAATTTTATTAATTATTTTCAAGGTGGATAAGTAATGATTGTGTCTATTGCTAGTGGAAAGGGTGGGACGGGAAAAACATCAGTAGCCGTTAACATGGCTCTTTCTTTAGGCACCGTTCAGCTTCTGGATTGTGACGTTGAAGAGCCGAACGCGTATCTGCTCTTACATCCCGAAATACATAAGAAGGAACCAGTTTACACTTCAATCCCCCGCATTAATAGAGAACTTTGCAACTCTTGTGGGGAATGCGCCAAATTCTGCCAATACAACGCCATATTTGCCACTGCAGAGAAAATCCTTGTTTTCCCAGAGCTTTGCCACAGTTGTGGTGGATGCGCTATAGTTTGCCCTAGAAAGGCAATCACTTGGGAAAAGCACAAAATCGGCACACTGAATTTTGGTATAGCTGATGGTGTGTCTCTTGTTTTTGGGGAGCTTGATGTAAGCAAGCCTCTTGCTGTTCCTGTAATAAAAGCGGTTAAACAGAAGATTAAAGATAATGGAAACGTGCTTCTTGACTCTCCACCTGGAACTTCGTGTTCTTTCGTGGAAACTGTTAGGGGTAGTGATTTCTGTGTGCTCGTGACGGAGCCTACGCCTTTTGGTCTGTATGACCTTAAGATAGCTATTGAGGTTTTGAAAAAAATTGCGATCCCATTTGGCGTTATAGTTAACCGTGCCGGTATAGGTGACAAAAAAGTGTATGATTACTGCAGAGAAGAGAACATCCGCATATTGCTGGAAATTCCCTATCAAAGAAGAATAGCTGAACTCTACTCTAAAGGAGTTCCATTCAGTTTGGAAATGCCTGAATGGGAAGAGAAATTTCAGGCATTATATGGCGAAATCAAGGGATTGATTAAAAAATGAAGCAGTTAACTGTTATAAGTGGCAAAGGCGGCACTGGCAAAACATCAATAACCGCTTCTTTTGCTGTTCTGGCAAAAAACGTTATTATGGCGGATTGTGATGTGGACGCTCCTGACCTTCACATGCTTATACATCCTGACGTAATTAAAACTCAGGAGTTCATAGGTTCAAAATTAGCCGTTATTGACAAAGCAAAATGTACCGGGTGCGGTTTGTGCCGAGAGAACTGCAATTTTAGCGCCGTTACTAGCGATTTGGACGTTAATTTGATCGCTTGTGAGGGATGTGGCGTTTGTAAAGTTGTTTGCCCAGTTGGTGCTATAAATTTGGCTCCTAGACTTTCTGGGAAAGCCTTTATTTCAAAAACAAAAAATGGGTTCATGTCTCATGCTCTGCTTTATCCTGGTGAGTCCAATTCTGGGAAACTAGTTACTCTGGTTCGGCAGAACGCTAAAATTTTGGCTGGAAAAGAAAGCACTGGTTTAATCATTATCGATGGTTCTCCGGGGATCGGTTGTCCCGTAATAGCTTCCATAACAGGGGTGGATGCTGCCTTGGTGATTACGGAGCCGACAATGTCAGGGATTCATGATCTTGAAAGAGTTCTGAAGCTGCTTGACCATTTCAATGTTGCTCCCTTTGTTTGCATAAACATGTATAATGTAAACACGGGCAACACTAACAAGATTTTGAGTTTTTGCAAAGAAAACAGAGTTGACGTTGTGGGGATTATTCCCTTTAGCCCTGAAGTTACTCGAGCAATGGTTGACGGAAAGACTATTGTTGAATACTCTCCTAAAAGTGGCGTTGCACGAGAAATAGGGAATATGTGGAACAAGCTGAGTGAATTTTTATGATGACTAAACCAGTTTTACTATCAAAGGTGTTCAGCAAAACATAGAAAGCAATCTATATAGTTTTTTTGAACACCTCATACTTACAGGCAACTATATATTTATTCATACATGGGATAAGTATATTCGCCTTTTTCTAAATACTCCATAGCTTTATCTTCCTCGATTTGTTTTTTACGCTGTTTATCTTCTGCAAGTTTGATTTCGTCACATT
>JBDRNN010000154.1:0-4645 GCA_043811145.1 Candidatus Bathyarchaeota archaeon | reverse complement strand
CCTGCGTGGTGCGCCAGCGCTAATTTTCGCTCTTTCTGACACCACTTCAATGAGTGCAGGTGTAACTGAAACTATATCTTTGCTTGAAATGACCCCGATAAGTTTGCCTTTCTCCATGACAGCCAATCTTCTAATCTCTAGTTTACTCATCATTTTAGCTGCTTGTTCAATACCGGTTTCAGGAAAAACTGTGGCTAACGGTGTAGACATTATATCTATCACTTTGGCATCTGATTTGGATTTGGCTAGAACTCTAATTACCAGGTCTCGTTCAGTGACAATTCCAACAGGGTTCCCTTTTTTATCCAGTACTATAATACTGCCCACATCGTTTTTAGCCATAAGTTTGGCAACTTTACTGGCACCATCACTCTTCTGAACTGTCACTGCCGGTGTTTTCATTATTTCTTTTACGCTGATTATAGGGTTCGAAGCCGTCTCTGGAGCCATAAAGTATCCCTTGTAACATCTTCTTGCTGTGTATTTTAAACTTTGTTTCAGTCTTCCTCTCTATCATATAGTTTTAGAGATAACATGGGCTCTCCCAAAAGGTATCAACTTAACAATTTTTTCTACAGGAATCTTAAGAACCTTGCCCACCTGTTCTTCGCGAACTTTTTGTGATAGTATCTTCTTTATTTTAAATGCCAGAAGTTTTCCAAAGTCATCTCCTGGCGAAATCTCAACATATTTGTCAGTGATGCTCCTTATTACGGAAGGTGGACCTGTTTTGATTTCAATTTCTTCATTAATTATTATGCCGACTGCTAGTCTAAGGGAAATGTTGGGAAGATAATTTCTCTTACCGTTAACTATGAATGCTCCTCTACTTATGTATTGCCCGGTCGGTGCTTTCTTGCTTAATTGTTCTGGTTTAATCGAGTATAGTTTAACTGAACCTAAACCTTCCCGCCAAGCTCTGCTATGAGCTGCTGCGAATTGAGCAGCCTCAAAAATAGTAGTCTCTGACGGAGTCTGCCCCTGAGTCTTAATAACCACAAAGGGTGAACCAGTTATCTCGGCATGAATCACAATGTCATTAGGTTCCGTGTACCTTTTTATCAAAGCCTCATTTGATGAGGCGTCCTTACCTGCCACAACAATAAATTTCTCCGATGAAATAAAGAAATTATACTTCTCATACCACTTCTTCTCTCTCACTCTCTCGGGCTTCTCGGATTTAGCTTCGCTTACTGATTCTTCTTCCCTTAACGACTCAATTTTCTTCTGAGTTTCCTCTGTTATTTGTTTAAGCTGGTATGTTTTTTTCTTCAGTTCTTTTGATTTGTCATAGTAGATGGACGCATTTTCATAGACTGATCTTTTCAATTCTAGGCTGAACTTTAAGTTCTCCACTTTCACCTCAACGCACTGTTTTTTAGCGTCTATATCTTCAAAGTATTGAAAGCTAGCTTTTTCCTCGTGCTCTAAACTGATTTCGCGTTTTATTTCGTGCCAAGGCTTTCCGATCTGTCTTCTATTGTTTATCACAGTGAAGAGGTTTTGAAGGTCTGAAACATTGCGGTGGATCAAGTCTCCTATTCTCTTATCTTTTGTAATCTCATCTTCAAAATTTCTGAGCTTTGCAGTTTGCTCGTTAAGGATACGTTTCTGCTCTTCAATTCGCCTAAGAAATTTTCCTCTGAGCCCACTATCTTTCTTCTCAAAGCTGATTTTCGTGAAATAATCGTCTAAAGCCTCATTTATAGTAGGGTAACTTATCCATTGCTTCTTGGAGTAAACTGACATAGGAAAGGGTATAATATCTAACGGTTTTTCCGAATTTTCTAAAACAATGCCCGGCTTCGGGCTCCTAAGCTTATCAATTGCTTCGGCAACAGCCTTATAGAGGCTCTCTATCTGCCCTTCCGTTAGCTCTCTACAATTTACGGTTTTTTCGATATTGGCTACAGATAAGAACTCTTCTGCATAGGTGCCTCCAATAGCTAGGAACCTTGTAAGAGCCCTGACAACATCATCATCGTATTCTTTCAATCTTAAAAAATCTCTAAAGGTTACAGTTCTGGGGTTAAATCCGATTGGTTGGGGGTAAATGAATTTTTCTCCCCGTAGAATGTTTCTATAAGTCATTTTTCTGTAGCTGAGAGCTTGAATAATAGTTCCATCTGAGCTTGCCAAAATAATGTTGCCTTTGTCGAACAGCTCAACTATCAACTGGTAGGCTTCGTTAGCTCTTGACGTGTTAATTACAATTATTCTCTCAAAATTCTTTTGATCTATTTTCTGAACAGTATTGTTATTGAGGTATTTTCGAAGAGCTTTGGAGAAACCTGAAGCCTCCTTAGGTTTCTTCACCTCATATTTTGTCAAATTAACTCGTTTTCCACTCTCAACAACCAATTGTTTTGGCTGTTGTCCAGGCTTATTTAACTTTAAAATTAAGGTAAAAGGGTTAACTTGATATACGTTGTCAATATAATAACCACACAACTCGTTATCCAATTCGTTGGTAAGAGCAAAGATGTCGAAGCTTGTCATTTGTCCCTTCAACTGTGTACACACCCTTGGAGATGAAACATGTTGAAAGCATTGAGTAGACCCGTGGATAAACTATGGTGGTTTAGATTTTGTCTTGCCATGCTTACTGCCATCCTTAGCGCTTTTCTAGGTCTTATTGGAGTAATTGGTCCTTCAACTGCTGTAAGAGCTTTGTTGATAGCTATAGTAGTTTATATTCTTTCCTATTATGTAGCTCGCTTTGTTTGGAGAATAACCCCCGACCAGCTACCAAAACGAAGGGACATGCTAATTGCAGGTTTGCTTCCCTTTTTTATCGTTTGGCTTGCATTTTGGGTATTCTTTCACACAATATTCACAGTTTTGCTTTGATAAGTGTGAGCTAAGCTTCCGGAGTCTCGGGAGGGGAGTCCTCCTTTTTAGCCTTTGATCGGTTTATGCCCCATAGTTCATTTTTTTTCACAAACCTCATAAGGTCAGACCAAGCTGCAAAAAAGCCTTTATCATATTCTAACTCGACAGGATTTCTGGCTCTATTTCGAAAGTCTTCTTCTAGTTTCGAAACGTTTTCTTTATCCAGCTCTACTCTGTTGATGAAAGTAGTTCCATCATTTTTTCCCCTGTAAGCTATCAAAAAACCTTCCAAAGCTAAAATATAGCCTTTGCTCCAGTCAGATGAAGTTCCTTGCTCCCTTGCCTGGGTAAGAAATCTCTCTGCCTCTGCAAAGTCCCTGTTTAATGTTAACTCAAAAAATTTCGAGACAAGAACCTGAGGTATTGGCATTTTCAGTATCACGTTCGAGACTTTGCGTTACTACGAATATCCTCTATACCGTTCTCAGTAATTTTAAATAAGCATTCCCCTCCCTCAGGAAGGTTTGGGCTTACAATTAGCCTTACGATTCTAACTCTTGGGCTTGAAGCTTTTCTCATGAAGATCCTTGTGTGACTGGCGTGGGCTAAAATATGTCCTCCAACCGGACTTATAACATCTGATAGGAAAGCATCCGGTTTAGCCATAACTTGGTTGGTTATAACCGCCGTAGCGTTGAAGGCTCTTGCAAGTCTAACTAGCTTATGTAAATGTTTATCCAGTTTTTGTTGTCTCTCCGCTAAGCTTTCTCTACCTATGTATTCGCTTCTAAAATGAGCTACAAGAGAATCCAAGATTATTAGGCGAATATTATTCTCCTTAAGCTGAGAATCTGCACTGTCCAAAAGATACATTTGATGGTCAGCCGTTAAAGCTTCAGCATAAATTATTTTGCTCAGAATCTTATCAGCATCAAGATCAAATCGTTTAGCTATTTGAATAATCCGCTCAGGTCTAAAGGTGCTTTCGCTATCGATATACAAAACGCCACCATCTAAGCCTCCCTTCTCGCTTGGAAACTGGGCGTTAACACACAGCTGGTGGCATAATTGAGATTTGCCAGTTCCAAATTCTCCATAAACCTCTGTTATTGATTGAGTCTCTAATCCTCCTCCAAGTAGAGAATCAAAGGCTTTACTTCCAGTAGTTAGCCTCTCTACTAGTGAACGCATTTTTAGATACTCATCGGCTCTCATGAAAGGAACCGCTATGAGAGATTTTCTTGCCTCGGTAATAATTGAGCAAGCTGACTTCTCACCTAAGATGTGAGTAAGCTCCTTGACACTTGCGGTGGCGAGGGATTCTATGGTTGCATATCCTGCCTTTTTCAACTTTTCAGCAGTTGATTGTCCCATGCCTGGGAGATCAGAAATTTCCCGGTACTTATTTTCAGCTCCAGGAAAACTTTTTTCCGTCTCCAATAGACCTTTCACTTTCTTAATGATAAATCTGTTACTATTTAAAAACTATTGAATAAAATTAAAAGATATAGAGGTAGGTAAAAAGTACTCATTCGGGGGGGTTGGGTGATATTGAACATAGACATCAAAGTTTTAGAGGAAACTGGGTTACAGCTTCTAAAAGAGTCAGCTATAAGACTTCCCCCCCCGGTCAGAAAAACTATTAGAGATGCTTTCGAAAGAGAAACTTCTACTGTTGGAAAAAAAGAACTGAAGAATATATTAGATAATATAGAGCTGGCTGAAAAACTAAGTAAACCCATATGTCAAGATACTGGAATAATCTCGTTTTTCATTAAATCTAGAGAGATTTCAAACTATAGGGCGATTAATG
>JBDRNN010000153.1:0-16068 GCA_043811145.1 Candidatus Bathyarchaeota archaeon | reverse complement strand
TGTCAGTGATTTTGGCTTGAAGTTCATTTATCTGTTTTTTATATTGTTGTTCTTTTGACTGAACATCTTCTCTGGATTTGTTTAGTTCAGTTGCAAGGTTTGTTATTTCTGAGTTGAGGTTTGATTTGCTTTTTTCAATGTTTGCTATCTTTGAGTTGAGGTCTGATCTAACGTTTTCAAGATCTTTTTTAGGTACGCTTTGATCAAGCTTCGACCTAGCTTGCATTAGTTCTGTCTTTAACAAATTGACCTCAGGTATTGGAATAGATTTTCTAAGCTCTGCTTCGAGCTTCTGATTTTCATCATTCAGCTCAACAATCTTAGAAGTATAGTCTGCTTTGGGTACAGAATCTGCAAGTTTTGCTTTAAGTTCTTTAATATTGTTCTCCAAGTTTGTCTTTGTTTCATTCAACTGGTTTATCTTAGCTGTTACCTGTGCCTTAGGGACACACTCAGCGACCTCTGATTCGAGATCAGAAATCTCCGACTCGAGCTTTTCTACTTTGGCTTTGAGAGCTCTAGCTTTGTGTCCTGGTAAAGAATCAGCAAGTTTCGTCTCCAGCCCCTTCACCTTCGAAGTAAATTTAACTTCAGCTTTTTCCAAGCGGCTTTTATGCACAGACTCCGCAAGTCTATGCTCTAAATCTTTCATTTTCTTTTTCATCATATCCGCCGTAGGATGAGCTTTTTTCTTTGTGATTGGTGCTTTTTTCGACATTCTTGACTGAACCTCGTAAATAATATTGCAGAGTTACTTTAAATTGATTTACGTTACTGGCGAAACTATTACAGAGGTCATTGGAAAAATCTTAATCTAAGTTTATTTAAACAAGATTTATGCGGCCGTGGTCTAGCCTGGTCTAGGACAGTGGCCCTCCAAGCCTCTAACTCGGGTTCGAATCCCGGCAGCCGCACCTTTTTCAGCGTACACAAAACATAGTTTTGACAAGGATATATCGCAGTTTAAATAAGGCGTGGTCATTAAAAATTGAGGTGGTATTTGTGAGTTTTTTAGAAGTTGCTAAAGTTGCCGAAATTCCTGCTGGTAGTATGAAACATGTTGAGGCTAACGGAAAGGAAATATTGATAGCGAATGTTGATGGGAAATTTTATGCTGTAAGCGACAGATGTGGTCATATGAACGCTAGGCTTTCGATGGGTGGGCTAAACAGGACTATTGTTACTTGCCCTATTGCACGGTTCGCAGTTTGACGTAACTACCGGAAAAAAAATTACAGGTGCGATTTTAGCTGCGCCTCCAGGAGTAGAACAACTTCCCGAATGGTTCCAGAAGCTTTTTCAACAGTTAGGAGCACTTATGGCGCCAATTAAAACGTATGATCTAGAAACTTTTGAAGTGAAAACTGAGGGCGACAGCATAGAACTCCACGTCTAACAAGACCAGCCTACATTGGGAATGTCCCCTTTTTTATAAGGTCCCTTGATTTCTATTTGGGCAGGGCATATTTACTCTATAATAACATACCATAAAGTAAATAAGGTTAGGTTATTGAGTTATACACATGAGCCCAAAAGTTACTGTCGATGCATGGAAATGTGGAAGGTGTGACCACATCTGGACGCCTAGAGGCGATGAAAAACCCAAGGTTTGTCCTAAATGCAAGTCTCCCTATTGGGATGCGCTTCGCAAGTTAGAATAGCAAAAAGATCTTTCTCAGAGTTATCCACAAAACAGCTACTTCTGAATATCCACTATTTCTATTTCAAAATCCAATGTTTGACCAGCTAAAGGATGATTATAATCTAGAGTGATCTGTTCTCCTTCAACCTTCCTTATGGTAGCTATTCTGACTTCACCCTTTTCAGACCGTGAAGTGACGACTTTGCCTTCTTGGATTTGTTCAGGAGGTACTTTGAGGCTATCTCGGGTAACTTCCTCCACAAGACTGTCTTGTCGATGGCCAAATGCTTTCTCAGGTGGAACTGCCACTGTTTTTTTCTCCCCCTTCTCAAGTCCAATAACAGCCTCATCAAATCCTTGAATAATCTTGCCTTCTCCAACATTAAACTCGAGTGGGTTCCTGTTCAATGTGGTGTCAAATACCTGGCCACCAACTTTAGCAGTGAAATGAACTTTTACATGATTTCCCTTCTCAACGACCAAAATTAAAACCAACTCTAGTCTGTCAAACAAATCATATATTATTTGCGTCCACACCATCTGTCAGCTTAGGCTAACTTCTTGCTTTCGTATCAATACCTTTTTCCAAATCCTTCGCTTATACATTATTGAAACATTCAACAAGAATAATGAGTCTAGAATGAAGTTCAAAATCAATGAAAAAGACGCTCTCATCATTGTCGATGTCCAGAGAGACTTTTGTCTGGGTGGCGTTCTACCCGTTCCTGAAGGCGATAAAGTTGTCCCTATTCTGAATTCCTACATACGTAAGTTTAGCAAAGCTGATGCAAAAATCTACGCTGCGAGAGATTGGCATCCCCCTAACCATGTTTCCTTTAAGACTTACGGTGGTATGTGGCCTCCTCATTGTATACAAGAAAGTGAAGGAGCAAAGTTTCATCCAAAATTAGTATTTACTAACAAAGTGAAGATAATATCCAAAGCAACCTATCCATCTAAAGAAAGTTATTCTGAGTTTGATGGAACAGAACTAAAGGAGGATCTAGAAAAAAATGGAGCGACAAGAGTCTTTATTGGAGGACTCGCAACTGACTACTGTGTAAAGAAAACGGTGCTTGACGCCCTTAAAATAGGATTTGAAACAATATTGTTGGTAGATGCAACTCGAGGAATAAACTTAAGGTCCCCAGATAGTAAGAGGGCTATCGAGGAAATGGTCAAGAAAGGTGCTAATAAGGCTAGACTATCCGATATGCAGTGACAAAACAGATTTATCCTTCGTTACTGTGATCGTATAGTCGGATTAGCTTTGGGGAGAAAATAATTGAGCTTAGCTTTTGCCACAGACCTTTACGAGCTAACTATGGCTCAAAGCTATCTCGATAATGGAAAAACCAAGCCTGCAGTATTCAGCTTATTCGTCCGGAAGTTACCTAAAAATCGAAACTTTCTAGTGTCTGCAGGTTTAGAAAATCTCTTGGAGCGGATAAGAAAGTTCAAGTTTACTAACGAAGAGTTAAGCTACTTGGCAAATCTACATTTTTCTAAAGATTTCATAAGTTATCTAAAAAACTACAAGTTTTCTGGAGATATTTATGCAATAGACGAGGGCAGAGTAGTTTTTGAAAATGAGCCATTAATTCAAGTGGAAGCAAGCCTTCCAGACGCGCAAATCCTTGAAACTCTAGTTATAAACGCGGTTCATTTCCAAACTTTGGTTGCCTCTAAAGCTGCTAGAAGTTATCTTGTGAGTAATGGTAAGCGCCTGGTTGATTTCGGGCTTAGAAGAGCCCATGGCATAGAAGCAGGTTTATATGCCACTCGATCAGCGTACATAGGTGGATTTTCCTCAACATCCAACCTGATGGCTGGGAAAATGTTTGGTATTCCTGTCGTAGGAACCATGGCGCATTCTTATATCGTGGTGTTTGATTCTGAGGAGGAAGCCTTCAAAAGTTTCGCTAAAAGTTTTCCAGAAAACAGCGTATTCATAATCGACACTTATGATACCCTTTCGGCAGCCAATACAGTAGTTAAGTTATTCAAAAACAGAACTTCTACTGTCGCTGTAAGAATAGATAGCGGAGATCTATGCGCTCTTTCAAGGAGTGTAAGGAAAATTCTTGATGACGCTGGGTTAAATCATGTAAAGATCATAGCCAGCGGTGGCCTGGATGAGTATGATATACAGAGACTTTTGGGTGAAGATGCACCAATAGATGTTTTCGCTGTTGGAACCATGCTTGTAACTTCATCTGATAGTTCATATCTAGACATGGCCTACAAGATTGTGGAGTATGATGGAAAACCCAAGTTTAAGTTAAGCCCTGGAAAAGCTACCTTTCCATACAAAAGACAGATAGCAAGACATTATTCACAAAACGGAATCATGAGTAATGATGAATCCATAAGACATGGAGTGAATTCTGATGGAGAGGAACTGGTAACAAAGATAGTTGAAAACGGAAAGATTATCCGTTCTCTCCCTAATCTCGGACAAGTTAGGGAAACTTTCTTTAAAGATGTAGCGAGGCTTCCCGAAAACTTGAAGACTTTGGAGGCATCAAGTCAGAGATACAAAGTATACATTCACGATTGATACGTGCTTAAATTTTTGAAAGGTACCGTAAATGAGTAAAACACTGCACATACCTGAGCCTTTTTCCGGAGGCAAGTTTCTTTTCAATTTCGTGTGTTATCGTTCAGGGTTTATTTTCCTTCTAATCCTTGGATGAGCTGATGTAGACCTGAGGCTATGTTTTCACCGGTATAACCTCCTTCCAGCACCCCAAAGACCTCCTTCCCTTGCGCTCTCACTCTTTTACCAATTTCTTTGAAACAATTTGGGGTTAAACCCAGAGAAGCTAGGTCTCCTTGGTGAGCGTCAAACCCAGCTGAGATTCCGATAACCTCAATATTCTTCATGTCGACTTGATTTAGCGCCGTATCTAAAGTTTGAAGGTATATCTTATCGCCGATTCCCCCGTATAATGGAAAATTCAAGCAATTGTTTTCAGACCTTAAGCCAGTACCTGGATAATGTGGGCTCCTGTGCAAAGAAACATACATAACCTTAGGGTCTCCAAGAAAGATCTCTTGAGTGCCGTTTCCATGATGCCCATCTATGTCTAAGATAAGACTCGGTTGGTTGAGATACCGTACTGCTACGGCTATGCTGTTAATATAGCAGAACCCAAGTGTTGGAGCACCTAAGGCCTTACCCTGCTTTCCGGAATGATGACCGGGAGGTCGCAGCAATGAGAATCCTTTATCTTTGGCCGCCAATATTGCTCCTCCAGCAGAAAGACTTGCATACTCGTAGATATTCTTGGAACCGGGTGTGTCTCCATCAAAGTAGCCACCCTGTTTTACTCTCTCAACCCAGTTTCGAGTATGAGCTTTCAGCATGTCTTTCTCAGAAGCGGGTTTTGGCTCTATGAAGCTATATCCAAAACCCTTGAGAATTTCAGCAGCTTTTCCAACTCTTTTTGGGCTCTCAACATGTCCAAAATAAGAGTATTCTAAACATTTTTCTGAAAAAAATAATTTCATGCTAACCACTTCATTTTATGAGCAACTATTGGCGATAAGGTTTATGGATGCTTCTTGGAAATTAATGTCGTCTAGACTATTGATAGCTTTCCTAAGACAGATTTGTTTCTGGTCGCATGAACAAAAAAGATAGAGAGATTAGATCGAGTGGTGGTCTTGGGTTGATTGGCGGTGGTCCTTCTGGCAGCTGAGACGCAAGTATCATCAACGTCATTTTTGCACCTCTTCGAGTTCTTTGACTCTTTCTTCAGCACCCTTCAACTCGTTCTCTAAACTTTCTTTATATTCTTTGAGCAGAGTTATTTTCTCCGCTTTATTCAGGAATCTACGATTATATAGCTCATAACACATCAACTATCCACCTCCACAATAATAATGGGGCAGTCGAATATGTTGACTAAGGGTCATGAAAGTCAGTCATACTTGACTTTTAGAATTAGTTTGCTCGTTGCATTTCCTTAGGTTCAACAAAGCTTGACCTGATTACATGTCTAAGTAGTTCGAAGCCAGCACGTATACACCTATCTCTTCCTGTAGATTCAATAGGCCCAGCTTCGATATGCATAGTGCTATCCGCGATTCTTACATTAACGCAGATGTCACCCTCTTCTGAAATCCAGATCAGAGTTTTCTCAGGGCCATTCTCACTATATCCATACCATCTCCACGTTCCAAACCATGTATACGTTAACTTTGAAGCAAGGATCTCTGGTTTCAAATATTTAGGAAGCCCAAGTTGAGTCACAACTACTATGTCCTCATGACGTCTTATGTTATGATCGATGTGTAAATTTTCTTCCTCAGCATTCATCTTGTATGCGCCTGAGGAGGTCTTCAACAGCAACTCATCTCTTTCTAATCGTTTTAATGTTCTAGACAATATCTCTTGGTGTAATCCTGTCCTCCTCTTCAGGCCCTGAAAGGTTACTTCTGCATTTGGCTCCTTGCTTAGCAATGAAAGAATGTATTGACTGTGGTCATGACTGTTGTCTCTTACTTGCTCTTCAGGAACTGCAATGTCTTTTACATTTACTTCTTCAAGCTCATCGCCGTCCTCCAGCTTACAGTAAGCTATCAAATTAGTCAACAGCATACCCTTGCCTATTAGATTATGATGATTTGACCGGGGGTCAATGACTTTTAGACTTGGTTGGTAAGATGGGAACTACAACATTTAAACTTTACTTATTGTAAAGTTAGTTACCTTGAAGTCAAACTGACGCAAAAATTAAACGAATATATCCGTTATGCTTGTAAATGTAAGTGGCTTAGCTTATCACAGAGAGATTGCAGCTATATGCAAGACGTGAAAAAAGGTCACAGAAAAGTTCATTATCTATCACTCTTTTTGTTATTTCAATAAACTTGGGAAGTGAGAGTATTATGGAACTTAAAGGAAGCAGAACAGAGAAAAACTTGTTAGCAGCGTTTGCTGGCGAGTCTCAAGCTAGAAACAGGTATACCTTCTTTGCCAGTGTAGCTAAGAAGGCTGGATACGAGCAAATATCTTCTATCTTTCAAGAGACAGCGGATAATGAAAAAGAACACGCTGAACTTTACTTCAAACATCTTAAAGGTGGAACAGTAGAAATAGCGGCCGCCTATCCAGCGGGTGTTATTGGCTCAACTGCCGAAAACCTGGAAGCTGCCGCTGAAGGGGAAAAACTTGAGTGGACAACCCTATACCCAAATGGCGCCAAGGTCGCTGATGAAGAAGGATTTAAAGATGCAGCAAAAACTTTCAGGATGATCACTGAAGTTGAGAAATATCATGAAAAGCGGTATTTGAAGTTGCTTTCAAACATAGAGCAAGGTAAAGTCTTCAAAAAGGATTCAGTCATTAAATGGAAATGCAGAAACTGTGGTTATGTTCACGATGGAAGCGAAGGACCTGAGAAATGTCCCGTCTGTGATCATCCTAGAAGCTACTTTGAAGTTTGGTGCGAAAACTACTAAACCCTTTTTTCAATCACAGTAAGCTTTTACAGAGCTTTAAACGATAAATCAAAAATATCCGCTAAAACAGAACTTGAAATTTAATGAAGTCAAAGTTCTTAACCGTTACCTAACAAAAAAGCAACGGCCATCCTCTTTTGCTAAATATAACCAGAAAGATGCATCAATACTATTAGCATATTTTTCTAAAATTTCTCGTTTTTTCTCGTTAGTTTCAATTGTATCATCGGTTTCGATCTCACACACTCGTGTCATAGCTCCAGTTTTCTTTGCTACTATATCAGGGATATTTCCATCAACAATAGGTGGTTTATTCCATCCTTCTAAGTCCGCCTCAACTGAGTAACCCTCATCCGCCCACTCTTTTGCCTTGTTTTCAATACTTCTATCATGGTCACTTTGTTTGTCATATGTCCTTTTAGACAATTTTTTCCTCACCACATCTGGATTATCAACTTTTGTTGTTGCTAAATATCGAAAAGAACTTTTACAGTAATCTTTTTATTTTCTTCTTTAATCTCCATGAGATGATAGGTTACTGCTTTTATCTCAACCTTTGGTGTATGTATTTTAGGGTTATAGATCTCTCCATGGACCTTCGCTTTTAGCTTAAACTCTTTTTTAACCTGTCCAATTTCATCAATTTTGATTTTTGAAAATAACAACCCCTCAGTGTCGAATTTAACTAAGAGTTTTTCAAGCCAGTTATAGAGTAAAGATTCTTTATCAATTCCTTCAGCTTCAACCTCGTTTGATGTTGTTGGTCTCACAAGATTTGTATCCGTCATGGTTTCGAACATGGCTAAAGCCATATTTTCGAAAGCCTCTTCTAAGGTTGACCCATAAGCTTCTGCATATACGTCACTTTTATGTTCCAAATAACTGAATTTTCTTTTAGTATATGTCAAAAGTAACACTATCTTCCTTTAGGCTAAAATCCTATATGTACTCATCCCAGTTATGAGTTTAACAGATGGTCGAGGTAGAAGTAAAAATATGATTGAGGTTGAAGCGAAAGTCCAGGTAAAAGACCTTGAAAAAGTTAAGAGTCGACTCATAAATTTGGGTGCAAGGAAAGTTTTCAGTCAGACTGAATGGGATACTTATTTTAATCATCCCGCCAAAGATTTCGGGGTTTCGGACGAAGCTTTAAGGATAAGGTCATCCAGCAATGGTGAGCGCTCTATTACCTATAAGGGACCCAAAATCTCCCCTAAACTGAAAACTCGAGAGGAACTGTCTTTTAACATCGATGATTTGAAGGCTGCGGGGGACATAATCGAAAGGTTGGGTTTTAAGAAGGTAGCTATGGTTGTGAAGAGGAGAGAAGCATGGGAGCTTTCAAGTTCGAGAGTGTATTTAGATGAGGTTGAGAATTTAGGTTATTTTGTGGAAATAGAAATTCTGGTTCCGAAGATGGTAGATAATGCGGAGCAGCAAGCTTTTGGGCTCCTCGAAAAGCTATGCCTAAATCAAGAGCCCTTAATACGAGAATCATACCTTGAATTGGTTCTCAGGAGATTATGAGGCTGTTTATAACGCATCTTTCACCTTTGCTAGATCTATAAAGGTGGGAACAGTTTGGGTGTTATCTTCATAACTGGAAGTCCCGGGGTTGGGAAAAGCACAATAGCCACTAGATTGGCCTCCGCTATTAAAACTGAATATCTGAATCTAGGTGAAGCTTCAATAAAGGAAGGTTTTGTTCTTAGCTTTGACGAAGCTAGAAAATGCCCTGTCGTGGATTTGAAAAAACTTGGTAAACACATCCTAAAACTTGTCAACGAGTCCAGGAAAAACATAATTTTAGATGGGCACTATTTAGTTGAGCTTCCAGAAAAACAGGTCTTGTTTATTTTTCTACTAAGATGTCATCCCGTTGAACTCGAACGCAGATTAAAGTCTAAAGGTTTCAATGAGAGAAAGATAACAGAAAATGTTCTTTCCGAAATCCTCGATTCGTGTCTCCTAGAGGCTTCAAACCTCTATAGCTCATCGAAAATCCATGAGATTGACACAACCAATAAGGGGGCGGATCTCGTTTTGCAGGAGATCTTAAAGGTATTCCGAAAGAGGAAGAAGCCAACTATAGGTATCTGTGACTGGATAGATGAACTGGGGAAGGAAAAAATGGCGAAACTGCTTAGAGGATGATAAAGGTAGTGTATATACTTCTCAATTGTCAAAAATGTAACAAGATAGTTTTAGCTAAAAAACCTCAAAAAACTCGGCTATGTCCTTTTTGTGGATGTAGAAATGATTTGAAGAAAAGCAGAATTCGAGCAGAGGTTTCCACTTCAAGGGAGGCGGTGGAAATTATTTCTAGATTAAAAATGGAGAAACGTAAATATAAGCCAATTATAAAAAGGGAGATTACATATAGAACCAATTTAACATAATACATCGTAATAATGGTGAAAAAACATGTCTTCGTTAGGCGCAAGAAAATTTTTTGAGGAGTTGTCCTCGCTACTACAGAGGACCATTACAGTTGCTACCGCTCAAAATAAAAAATATGTTGGAACCCTAACAGGTTTTGATCCTGCAACTCTAAGCCTCTGCCTCTCCAATGTTAAGGAGGATGGAGGGAAGGTTTTACCTAAGCTTTTCATCAATGGAAACACTGTTGGGCAGATTTTAGCTACTGAGAGACCTTTTAACATACAAAAGCTAAGTGAGAGACTTGACAGAGTTTTTCCGAAACTTGTCAAGCTGTACGAGGATGCGGGGGTAGTAGTCGTTATGGACAAAATAAGGGTAACTCCAGATGGAATACTAGAAGGATCTGGACCTGCTGCTGAAAGAGTAAAGAAAGTCTACGACGAGTTTGTTAAGGAGACACAAACTCTCAAATAGATCTCACGCTGGTACTCGACAAACGTTTCGGGGGAAAGGAGGGTTCAATGATACTCGTGGTGCTTTCCGCCGCGAGGTCTAATTTTGATAAATCCCCCTGAATTTTAATGATAGCCATCAAAACCTTTAGAATCTCCATAGCTGCTGCAACATCAGGATACATTCCCAACGTTTCAGCTAGAAGGCAAAACCTGGAATCCCTCTCAATTTTCCCAAGCCCATTAATAACCCAGCAGCTCCACTAATTGGCACCCCAACTACATCCAAGTTATATGCCAAAATTTTGTTTAAAATAGTGAAATCTAAGGCCGCGCAGTAGACTTTTGGCGGGATGGAAGTATCCTTCTTTCTTAAGCCGCCCATGCAAGCAATTAGGTAACAGTTAAAATCCTGAGCCACCTCAACAATTTTTCCACATAATTCATATTGACCGTACGGAGTTAATGCTTGAGTATTACCCTGTATGAATAGAAGATCGTGGTGACTCTTGTCCAGCTTAGAGTAATAGAGTTCAACTGTCGGAGTTTGAATTTCCCCATTACTACCGGTAATTGCAAAGTCTTGAAAAAATGGAGATCTTATCTCGCCGAATTTCTTTGCCTTCAACTCTCTAATTAGATGAGCTGTTGCAGTGTTAGCCACTAAACCAATTCCAGGCAAGCCTTCAATTAAGATTGTTCTCTTAAGTTTTGGATGAGTTGAAAGGCTTACTTCACTTTCAATCAAAATCTTAACCTTTTACTTCAGGTTTCAAACTTTTTATTTGCCAGATTAAGCGGTACTCCCCAATTTAAACCTAATGGATGAGTCTCCAGCTAATTTTTAGGTTATCTTGCTTGAATTACTCTGTAAGAGAGGTTTAATGAAAATGGCGTTTGAAGTTTTGCATAGAGACCTACTAGGAAGAATTGGTAAGCTTACGACAAAAAGCGGAGTGTTGGAGACTCCAGCTTTTTTACCAGTCATCAACCCAAATGTACAGCAGGTTTCTCCAAAGGAAATGTTTGAAAAATTAAGGTTCAAGGCAGTTATTACGAATGCATATATCTTGAAGAAACATTTCGAGGAAGAAATTATCGATAGAGGTGTTCATGATTTACTTAGTTATCCCGGTGCAGTAATGACCGACTCAGGAGCCTATCAAATTTTACGCTACGGACAAATAGATGCCGATCCAATTGATATCGCAAAATTTCAGGAAAAAATTAACACGGATATTGGGGTGATATTGGATGTTCCCACTGGATGGGTTGCCTCCCACAGCTATGCAGAGATGACGGTAAAGGAAACTATTCGAAGGGCTGAGAAGACATTGGAAAACTTGGAGAGAAGAGACATCCTGTGGGTTGGTCCCATTCAAGGTGGCAGATATTTAGACCTAGTTGCCTTATCTGCCCGGAAAATGGCGAAACTTCCTTTTGATATTTATGCCCTTGGAAGTCCAACCCAAATCATGGAACAGTATCTTTTTGACACTCTCACAGACATGATTATGACTGCAAAAATAAATTTGCCACCCCATAAACCACTCCATCTATTTGGCGCCGGGCATCCCTGTCTATTCCCGTTTATTGTTGCCTTAGGATGCGATATCTTCGATTCCGCTGCTTATGCTATATACGCTAGAGAAGAAAGGTATCTAACTGAAAATGGAACTATAAGGCTTCAAAATCTAGAGTACCTACCCTGTAGTTGTCCAATATGCAGCAATTTGACATCCGACCAGTTGAAGGAGCGATGGAAGGAGGAAAGGGAGAGCCTGCTTGCAAGACATAACCTGTATGTGTGCATGTCTGAAATTCAAAGGGTCAAACAGGCTATCACGGAAGGCAGATTGTGGGAGCTTCTTGAACTTAGAGCTAAAAGCCATCCCTCTCTGTTTCAAGCCCTAAACAATCTTAAAAAATACTCTGCATACCTTGAAAAGCATACTCCAGTGACCAAAGGTCATGGAATCTTTATCTATGACTCAACCAGTTTACATAGACCTGAGGTCCTAAGGCATAGGTTGAATATGACCACAAACTACGAGAAACCAAAAGGATTAGAAATCCTTCTGTTGCTGCCTCAGATTAGCGTAAAGCCACTCCATTCTTCACCTCAATACAGGCGTGTAAAAAAAACTCTTGAAAGAGTGAAACGTACCTTAAATTTAATTCACGTGTGCTTTTACACAACGCCATTTGGCATAGTTCCAATTGAAATAGACGACATCTTCCCTCTATCCCAATTTGAAATGGTAGGGCAGTTAGAAGGAGAAATGAAAGCACAAATAGCGGAGGCAATAATTGAATACGTCCGAACCAACAAGTATAAAAAAGTTCTACTTCACCCAGACTATGGGCTCTTAGACAAGAAGACGATCAATAGGCTAAATAAACAAATCTCTATTATCGAGACTACAAAAGAAATAGACCCTTGGACAACCGAAGCATTGGAAGATTTAGAAGAAACCCTGAAGAAAGTCGACGTCTGAACCTTTTTTAATTTTTATTTTTTAACGTGCCTTAACATGCTTTACTACTGGTGGCCTAGTCTTCTTCAGCACCCGATAGCTACAGTTTGGACATTTAAGTTCCGGCATGGTCATCAATTCATTATAACCTATTTTCGATCCACATCGTACACACTCGTACGCTATACCTTCAATAGGCTTGGACATTTTTTTGCCACCCTTTAGCTTGAAAAGTTAATTCACTAATTAACCTTGTTGTTTGTGTTGAATATAAACTCTTAATCTGTTTATTATGTGTTGTCCTTTTGATAATATTGAAAATTAAATAATATCTCGCTTCATTATTGTCATCGTAATTAATCTCTTCAGTTAATCCAACTCGCGTAGTTTAAAAAAAGGCTACGCGAATAATTTTCTCCAAATTTTTATAGCCAACCTTCTCATTGGGTCTGGAAGCCTTTTGCCATAGTATCTTAACGAATCGCTTAGATTTTTAGGTCTGTTCCTTTTACGCTGCATCTTGTCGAACCATTCCCAGTAGCGTTTATCTTCAGCTTTAATTTCTCTCGTCAACTGTTTTCTTATTTTATCATTCACCTTTAGTGCATTCGACTGTTGGGTAACAGTTAGCATTCCTCGATGTTTACGATAACAAGAAGTTATTTTATGTATCAAATGAAAGTTAATCCGATGCTTGATCGCTATTCTTAGCCAATACTCATAATCTTCGTGCATGGATAATTTTTCGTTAAAAAAACCCACTTTGTCTATAACACTTTTGTGAATTATTGTAGTATTCGCATTTCCAATATGTCTATCCCACAAAGCAGTGATAAATTCCTCCCAACTTTCGTAGTTTGGCTCTATAAAATGGTCTAACACAGCTTTCTCTGGATTAACTATAAAGTATTCACTGTACACAACAGGCTTATTGGGTTCCAACAAAGTTTCTAAAGCTGTTGGTTCGAAATAATCATCATCACTCAACCACTTGAACCATACACCTTTCATTTCCCTAATTCCTATATTCATAGCCGCTGCTGTATTTCCTTTTGAATTTTTAAAATATCTAACAGGATATTGAGCACACAATTTTTCGGTCTCATCGTCATCACTCGCATCAGCAACGATAATTTCCAAATTCTTGTAAGTTTGAGAAATTACAGATTCAATTGCCTCTTTAAGATATTGAGGTCTACTTCTTGTAGGTATTATAACTGATACTAAATCTCCTGCCATTTTGCGAACATCTAAACAAACTTTTGATGTTTTATATCCGACAGCATAATTCCTAACGCGTAATTATAGTCGGAATAGTAGCATTTTTCACATATTGATCCGTCAAAATATTTTTGTTTACCGAATATCTCCGGAAAATCTTCGGCTTTTCCAATACGCATTTTTTTCTCGTAATCTCTTGATGGATTAGCTAGAGCGTATTGAGTTCCACAACAAGGATACAACAGACCATCTGCGCCAACAACAGGCTTTAGTAAACTTAGGTAACATTTCTTTGCGCCTTTAGCAAAATCTTTTCTGCCCTGATAAATTACCCTACTGTCATTAATTTTCCTTTTGGCTAGTCTTTCTCTTATCTTTTTCATGTCTTCTACAGAGTTTAAATCTAAAAGGTCTGACACAAGTCTTACATGTGTAAAGTTATGTTTGTTGGCAAAGTTAACAATGCCTTCAATTATATCGAGCTTAGGACTTCGCGTAAGAACATGACTAAAAGCCCAGTCTATGTTTTTACCTCTATGCACTGTATCTGTTAAAGCATCTAGATAACGCCGGTTTAGAATACTATATTTCAGATATTCCTCTGTGTCTGCTGAGGATATTCTGATCCACGTTATTTCCCTTAGAGCCTTATCTGATAATTTGTGCAACAATACACCGTTTGTTACCAAACCTACCTCTAGATCTTCGGCGCGAATACCCAAAATCATTCGATTAATATGTCTGTGCATCAGTGGTTCACCTCCGCCCGTAATAGTCACAGATTCAGCACCTAACTTCTTGAACATATTCATTATATCCATCGTTCTTTTCAAAGAAATCTCTAGGCTTCTATCTCTGGCTGAACATGAACAGAATGAACAATTAAAGTTACACCTATTTGTAGGATTTAGCTGGACATGCAAGGGTAATATTTTCTTTTCTACCTTGGCAGTTTTAATCAGTTTTTCATGTACCAAAAGCTTTGCTGGAAAAGTACTTGCTGCAGAGAAAGACGCTCTTATATCAATATTTTTCACTACAGTCTTCGGCGTGGTTATGGCTTTATTCATTTTGTTTCACTTGATGAGATTTAGCATTTCTCTGGCAAACCTTTGCTCAGAGAATCTATCCATCCTAGACGAAATAAGTTTCGCTTGATCATAATTCCAGTTCTTAACTGATTGTTCTATCATTTTTCCAGCTTCTTCAAGGCTGTCATAAATTGAGCCAAATGAGTTAAATGTTTCTACATGGCCTCCTCCATTTACCATAACAGGAAATAACCCCGCCGAAATACATTCAGCTATGGATATGCCAAAAGTTTCATAAGGGGATGTATGAAGGTACACCTTTGCCTTTCTTATTAATCCATCTTTGATATCTTGCGAAGTATTTGCATAAATTTTGAATCGTTCATTCTCATGTAGTCTGAGTCTGTCCAATATTTTGTTCTTGGCTATGTTAGTTGATGTAACCAGTGCGAAGCTTATGTGCTCCGGTGTGTGGCTTATTATTTCAGGCAAAACTTCTAAATTTTTCTCCCACGAGGCTCTGCCAATAGTTAATACAAGATCTTCCTTATCCTTGCTGAGCAATTTGTTATATCTTTTCACATCTATTGGTGGATGAATTACAGAAGATACCTTGCCATATGTTGTTGACAGTTTCTTTGCAACATAAGTACTGTTAGCTATAATCGTTTGACCTCTATCCCTGAAGCCTCTCAAATTTAAGATGCGATAGGGGAAGTAGTACACTTTCTTGTGAAGTGGTGAATGTTTGGTCCATGTCTTAAAGTCTTGTATGCCGTGCACATAAATTATGTCCGTATTGGAAAATAAATAGTCTGAATGAGTATTTATTGTCAAGTCGCATTTTTCGCCCAATTTTTTCGAAAGCATAACTCCCCCGAATAAACGTTGGTAAAGACCAAAAATAGGAAGTCTCCCTCCAAATACCCAAATACATTCGTCAGGTATTATAGGCGGATATCCAAGATTGTTTTCTATCCTTCTCCAATCGGGTTTATCAAATGTAGCTAAGACCACTTCATGTCCATGTTCTTTTAATAACCTAATCAGAGTAAGAGCAAATCTTCCAGCCCCACCATGTACACTAATAATATTGTGCAAGATGCCTACTTTCATGGGTCTACTACCACTCGTTCAAGTTATTTTTAGGATATGCCTGTCCTCATACAAAAGGAGCTAGAGCCTCCCATTGAATAACAAATATTCCAAGTTATCTCTATAAATTATAAGATTACTCCATTCATTATAAACCGATATTTTTCAAGACACAGAGGCGGATAAATGCGGAGAAAAAACTTTAAAGAGCATTTAACTGGTCTGTTGCACAAAGAGGAATTAGAAAAGCTCAACTCCTCATTGGAGATCGTTGGTGACATAGCAATCTTAAAGCTATC
>JBDRNN010000152.1:0-3188 GCA_043811145.1 Candidatus Bathyarchaeota archaeon | reverse complement strand
TGGGAGATATATCAAGGTAGATTATCAAATCAGGGGTAGGAGTAAAGAAGTTTATCTTCCTTAGCCATTTAATATCCAAACCGACAGCTCCCTGATAAGCTAAAGAGGAATACAGGTACCTGTCTGAAACTAATATTGAGCCTCTTTTTAACTTTGGAAGAACTGTTTTTTTAATATGCTCATATCGGTCAGCAGCAAATAGTAAAGCCTCATAAATGGGAGCTCTTTTTTTTGCTCGGGCAACATTGAGCCTCAAAATGTTTCCTATATTACCATATGTTGGCTCAGTTGTATACTCAGACTTGTAGCCAAGTTTTCTCAACTCTTCGACTAAATGATAAACCTGAGTGGTTTTACCGGATCCATCAATCCCTTCAATAACGATCAACATCCCCTTTCCCTTCTTCAAAGTACTTTCACCACGATATTCACAACCTATTTTTATATTAAAAACCATTATTCTCGGTTAGTGGTACTGTTGCTCTTATCCAGAGATATCTTAAAAATTAATCCTGAAAAGACGGCAAACAAGATTACTTTGCTGCTCAGAAAATACGTGGAGAGTGCGAGAGCTTCGGGGGTTGTTTTAGGCATGAGTGGAGGTGTTGATTCATCAGTCGCCGCAATTCTATCTCTTAGAGCTCTTGGCAAAGATCAAGTTATTGGTATCTCTATACCTGAAATGGAGACGTTAGAACCAGAAGATATTGAGGATGCCTCCAAACTTGCCCAACGTTTCAAATTCAAATTTTCAGAAGTCGATATCAGCGAAACTATAAATGTTATTTCAAAGTTACTCCCAGTTTTTGACCCATCAGATAATGTTGCAAAGGGCAATCTAAAGAGTCGAATAAGAATGCTTACCTTGTACTACTTTGCAAACAGACTTCGTTGTATTGTGGTTGGTACAACTAATAAAAGTGAGCTGCTAACAGGGTATTTCACGAAGTACGGCGATGGAAGTTCAGACATAGCGCCCTTAGGAAATCTATACAAGACCCAAGTCTATCAACTTGCATCCTACCTTAAAATCCCGAAGAAGATCATCCTTAAGCGTCCTTCAGCTGGATTGTGGAGGAGCCAATATGATGAGGATGAGTTTGAAATGAAATACAAAGACCTCGATCTGATACTATACGGTTTAGAAAATAACTTTTCTGACGAAGAAATTGCTGATCAACTTAAAGTTTCAAAGAAAAATGTTAAAAACGTCCGGAGAAGGTTGACGCTGAATAAACATAAAAGATTTGGACCGATACTTTTAAACAAGTAATAATTCTTCGGCCACTATAAACAGCATGTCGCTTTGAAATGCAGGATGCCCCGAATTGTAAGGAAATGTTAATTATGGTTGGGGGGTCATAGTTACTCAAGTTAATCTAAACTAGAGGTTGCCATAATGGGAAGAAGACGTAAAAAGAAAGTGACGAAGATTGTCAAAAGAACACTGCCAAAAATTTTCGTTTGTCCAAAATGCGGGGGCCGCTCCGTTAAGGTTAACATAGATAGGACCAACCAGACGGCTCAGGTTCAGTGTAGCAAATGTAACCTTAAAGGGCAAATAGATACCACTTCAAAAGAACAACCGGTGGATATTTACTGCAAATTTAGTGACTTATTCTATGCAAGGGCTATACACTGAAGTAAGGAGACGGAATATTCCTGACGCCTGCCTGTAGCGAAGATTATACCAAATATTTTGCAGATCTGGAGTCAGAACTTAAACATTTATTTGAGATAGCCAACTTAGCCAAAGCCAGAGGATTAGACCCCAAAACAACAATCGAGGATGAGATTCAAGTATCTAAAGACCTGGCAGATCGAGTCGAATATATGGTAGGTCCCAAGGGTGTTGGTAAGAGGATCCGTGAGTTAAGCTCGATGCCGAGAGTTCAAATGGCCTTCAAAGTAGCAGAGGAAATAATTTATGGTGGGTTTGGCGTTCTTGAACCGGTAGTAGCTGCAGAGCAAGCTGTCAAAACGGGCATTGCTATATTGAATGAGGGAGTTACTGCAGCACCGGTACAGGGAATTGTAAAGGTCATATTTAAGAATCACAGAGATGGGTTTGGCCGTGTTATAGGCCCGAAATACTTATCTATTTACTTTGCTGGCCCCATGAGGTCTGCGGGTGGAACTGAGCTTGCTTTAGTTACAGTTTTAGGGGATTACATCAGGCGTCTGATAGGGCTTGACTATTATAGAGCAAGTGAAGAAGAGACAGCTAGAGTTATCGAGGAACTTAGGCTTTATGAGAGAGAGGTTGCTCGTTTCCAATTTCACATAAGTGACGAGACGATTAGAGACATACTTACTCATCTTCCAGTCGAAGTTACGGGAATAAAAACAAACCCAGAAGAGGTTTCATCCTACAGAAACGTTGCCACGATAGAAACTAACTGTGTGCGAGGTGGAGCTCTCAGAGTTATCAATGACGGCATTGCTGGCAGAGCTCCAAAAGTCTGGAAAGTCATAAAGGAAATGAACTTGACTGGCTGGGATTGGTTACGGGGCATAGCCGAAGTCAAAAAGGAGGTAGATGAAACTGAATCTACTTACCTACATGATATAATAGCGGGACGCCCAGTCTTCTCATTTCCTTCCTCGTCCAAACAGGGAAGCAGGCTTAGGTTAAGGTATGGACGTTCAAGAAATACAGGTCTAACTTCGGTTGGAATTCATCCTGCAACCATGGCTGTTTTAAACGATTTCATAGCCGTAGGCACTCAGCTTCGCTTAGAAATGCCTGGAAAAGCAGGAATTGTAAGCGCCGTCGACACCCTAGAGCCGCCAATAGTCAAACTTAGAAACGGTTCAGTTGTCAGGGTTGACACTGCAGATAAGGCTGCTGAAATTCAAAACGAAATTGAAAGAATACTTTTTCTTGGGGATATACTGATTGCCTTCGCTGAATTTCTGGAAAATGATAAACGTTTGGTGCCTTCGAGTTTTGTAGAAGAATGGTGGATTTGGGAGATTAAAAAAGCTATTTCAAAAGGCTATGGCAACTCTATTGATGCGGCTGCAACGGCGTTAGAGATTCCCCCTCTAAGGTTAAGGAGTTTATTGTCTAATTATCTGACAGATAAGCCTAAAAGCTACGAAGCGGTAAAGATTTCAACAGCTCTTAAAATACCTTTTCACCCTAAGTATTGTTACTTTTGGAAAAACATAACTCATGATGAGCT
>JBDRNN010000151.1:0-2588 GCA_043811145.1 Candidatus Bathyarchaeota archaeon | reverse complement strand
AAGAAAAGGTGCCTCTGATGAGGTACTTGAAAATGTCTTTATGGACGCTGTAGCTCGAAGAGAGCCTTTCTGCATAAAAGCTCCTTGTCAAGTAAGAGCTGGCTAAATCCTCACGCTTAGATAGACTTGTGTTTTTCCTTTAAATGTTTCTTGCGCAATTCTTTCAATTCTTTATCTGGAATGCTGTCTGGAGCTAACCAAATACCACAGTACCCACAGATGTACCCCTGCTTTTTAATCGGTTGGTCATGTAACCTTATGTCGGTCATTTTGCCTTTATTGTCAATATATATATCAACGGTAGGTGAAACGGATGCCTCGAGTTTCTTTCCTTTTCTCGATCCAGCGATGCTAATAATTAGAGTACTTCCAACTTTCTCTAACAATTCGGCTAAACGAGTGGGTACAACAACTGGTATTTTGGCACTGGTCTGGATATTAATATGACCTTCTAATTTTTTCAATGCCTCCCCTAGTTTAACCCTTAACGGTGGATGACCTGGAGCTACAGCGGCATAAGCTATAGCGGCAGCGGCGAAGCGAATCGTAGGTAAACGCGGAACAGCTGCACTTACAACGTCTACTTCAATCAGAAGAGACGGTTTTCCAAATTTTTTCTCCTTGATGTAGTCTATTGCTTTATCAGTGATTTGGATTTTTTCAAACAAATTTTACAAATCCTCTATCTATGATTTAATTTTTCTAACAGTTTCATTTCGAAACTATTAAAAAACTCAATCTGCTCTTTATAAACTTATCCAGTGTAGTTCAGCGTATTCTTCTCAGGTTTTACCCTGCTTATTATCAATTTGTTGATAATCTTAGAAACCTGCTGCAAGATTGTAAAAAATAAAAAAAATGGTTTTGGTTTACACATAGATCGGTCTTTCTGTCTTTGGTTTATGTGGAACATACGAGGCTATTTTTCCTAACGACAGTGGTTTAACTCTGTCTGCTGCTTTCTCAAAATGCTTCCACCTAACCTTGTCAACGTTTATGTTCTCCCTTAGCGCGTTAATTGCAGCCTCCCTGCACAACGCCTCTATTTCCGCCCCAACATAACCCTCCGTAATGTCTGCTAACTTCCCTAAACTTATGTCAGAAGCCAACGGCATGTTCTTTGTGTGGACTTTGAAAATTTCAAGTCTAGCTTCTCTATCAGGCGCTTTCACATTCAAAATTCTATCAAATCTTCCCGGTCTTAGCAATGCGGAGTCTACTAAATCCTGTCTGTTCGTCGCAGCTATTATGACAACTCCACGAAGGTTTTCCAACCCGTCTATTTCTGTGAGTAGCTGACTTATGACTCGTTCCGTCACATGAGAGTCAGAGATCCCCGAATCCTTTAGAGGCGCTATAGAGTCTATTTCGTCAAAGAATATAATTGATGGTGCAACTGCTCTAGCTCTTCTAAAAATCTCTCTAACAGTCTTCTCTGACTCGCCAACCCATTTGCTTAAAACTTCAGGTCCTTTAACCGAGATGAAGTTAGCTTCGCTTTCTGATGCAACAGCCTTCGCAAGCAAGGTTTTACCTGTACCTGGTGATCCAGAGAGAAGTATTCCTCTTGGCGGTTTTACACCCAAACGACTGAAGACTTCAGGATGTTTTAAAGGCCATTCAATAGCCTCCTTCAACTCTTGCTTCAGCTCTTCAAGCCCGCCTATATCATTCCAGGTGACATTCGGAGTTTCTATCAGAACCTCCCTCATACCTGAGGGCTGCACCTCTTTCATCGCATCAGCAAAATCTGCCTTCGTAACCTCAAGTTTCTGCAAAACTTCCGGAGTGATACTTTGCTTATCAAGATCAATTTTCGGAAGAGTTCTCTTCAATGTTTTCATAGCAGCCTCTCTACAAAGAGCTGCCAAATCAGCCCCTACAAAACCGTGGGTAATGTTGGCTGTTTTCTCCAAACTCACATCTTTAGCCAGGGGGCATTCCACGCGAATGCACCTGTAAAACTTCGAGCCTTCCACAACGATTTGGAACACCTATCTCTAGCTCTCTATCAAATCGCCCAGGTCTTCTTAAAGCCTGATCTAGAGCGTTAGGCCGGTTAGTTGCGCCTATAACAATAACCTGACCTCTCGCCTCTAACCCATCCATTAGAGCCAAAAGCTGAGAAACTATCCGACGTTCAACCTCTCCTGTTGCTTCCTCTCTTTTCGGAGCAATAGCGTCGATTTCATCGATGAAAATTATGCTTGGAGCATTTTCACTAGCTTGTTTAAAGATTTCTCTTAAATGCTCTTCTGACTGGCCATAGAATTTACTCATTATTTCAGGTCCATTGATTAGGGTGAAGTTAGTGTTTGACTCGCTTGCCACGGCTTTCGCTAGCAGTGTTTTTCCACAACCAGGTGATCCATGTAGTAGCACTCCCTTTGGAGGCTCAATGCCAAGTCTCTGGAAAATTTCGGGATGCTTTAGAGGAAGTTCAACCATTTCTCTAATTTTTGTTATTGAATCTCCTAGTCCTCCAATATCCTCGTAGGTAACTTTCGGTATTTTATCGACTGCTTTTGCTGGTGTATCATGAATTGTAATCGCAGTTTCATCATCTATCTTGACAATGCCCGTGGGCA